>NZ_JBQKME010000006.1:0-153786 GCF_052115865.1 Fundicoccus sp. Sow4_H7
GTTGGACACATTTGTGGTTTACCTTAGCATTTAGAAAATGATTTAAATAGATCGTTATACGACGGTATCCATAAATACCTTTCTGATCTTCATAAACTTGAACAATCCATTTAATCAGCTGTCTTAGACGCTTTTCAGAGGCGGTTGGTGTTCGGTTTATTTGGTTTGAATTAATTCGTAGGGAACATGAGTAAATATATAGTTTCTTTAAATTTCAAATATAAAAACTCTTAATTTTTAGTTAAGTGTAATGAAATGTGATTGGTTAAAATGATTACAATTTTGGACATATTATTTCTCTTCCTATTCTTCAAATCGAGTTTAAATTCTTAATCCTCCAACAATCCACAAAAAAACCACACATCAGCAAAAACTAACTCTTGCTGATATATGGTTTTCCTTTTAATACCGATAATCAAACTCCAACTCCGTCGGTAAAACAAATTTATAATTCAACTGTTTCAGATGTTCGATCAATGGTTCGAGGACATCGACCGAAGCTTGGCTTGTGTCGTGCAGGAGGATCAAACTATCGTCGGTCAATTGGGTGACGATGTGGTTGAAAATTTTGGTGGCATCTCCTATCTTCCAATCATTTGTATCCGTATTCCAAGTAATGGATGTCAATCCAGGAATCAGACGAAAGACACGTTCCCCGCCGGATCCATAGGGCATACGGTATAAAGTAGGATAGACACCGGTCGCATTATAAATAATTCTTTGTGTGCTATTAATTTGGTCGCGCACTTCATAATCACTGATTTGCGCAAAGTCTGGATGATCATAACTATGGTTGGCGATAATATGGCCCTCGTTTACAATCCGTCTAGCAATATCAGGATTTTCTTCTACAAAACGACCGAGAACAAAGAAAGTTCCTTGGATATTGTATCGACTTAAAATATCGAGAACTTGGGTCGTGTACTCTTCATTCGGTCCGTCATCAAAGGTTAAGGATACTTTTGGGCGCACATCTAAAGTTGTATCTGCGAGTTGATTCGTTAACATATCGGACTCAAACAAAGGGAGAAGCGTTGCGCTATCATACGGCTGTTGGGCGTGTGAGTCCATTAACGCCTGAATAAATAATCGCAAGAACTTTTTATAGGACTCCAAACTCTCTTGGAGATGGGGTTGTTCATCCACAAAAGTAAGTTTACGATTGATGCTTTGGATACTTTGAATGATGCTAGGAATTTGTTGGCGATTTAGCCTTGTCTGCTTCGCCAGCGTCGCTATATCATCTTGAACAGTCTGAATGACCTGCCATTGATTATAAGCATGTAATAATAAAGCATCATATTTATGAGTCGCTTCATCCGCTAGCACCCATTCAATTCCCTGAGTCCGTTCCGCAATCGTGTGTTCATCAACATTCGGATGGAACATACTATCCTCTTGATAAAGTTCATCTAGATAGGATTGTACCTGCATTTTTTGTGAAACAAGCTGCACTTTTGGCAACAGTTCCGTTTTTGCCTTTCCTTTTAGCCGACTCGCAAGCCGGTTTAGTTTAACCATTTCTTTGGCGTCAACCGATGGCCGCAAATCTGTCTGTGATTCATCTTGATAAAACGATTGGATCGCCGTTTCAACGGCTTCAATTTGTTTCGAGCTATTGAATGGTAAGACCATCCCTATCAAAATAAATATCCCAAACAAAAAACAAATAAGGAGTAGAACACTTTTATTTCCAAAGTGTTTTTGACAATGACGATATAATTTTTTTAATAATTCCATGACAAGTCTCGCTTTCTTAAAATATTTGCTTCTTGTTTGATTACATTTATTATACATATGTTACAAACAAGTTACAAATCTATTTCGGTTTTTCACAATGGTTTCATACTTAATTCATATTTTAAGAAGACTTTTGTTGTTTTTATTGCAGGAATAGGCTTTTGAATCACTATAATGAATATTTCTCATTTAGTTTTAGCAGTGATATTTATTAGAGAGGAATTACTTTTGACATGCTTTTTTCATATTTAGCGCTTACAATAAATAAGAGGGATTATTTCTCTGTAGGAATTAAATTTGCTATATTGTAGTTAAGCAAAGAAAAGGAGTTTGGTAAAATGAAGAAGTTATTACTTATGGTAGGAACTGTTCTATTGCTATGGATTCCTGGGAATGTGCTCTATGCCCAAGATGAGGTCAGTCGTGAGACTGCTATTGAATTAATTCAGTCGCCTCTAAATGGAGAAATTTTGTCAGATGAAGATGCCGAGGCTTTATTAACGGAATGGGAAGCTGCTACTTTGGAAAATGGGACCATTGGAACAGATGATAGTTGGATTATTACGGATTATTTACCGGAAGGTTTACATTTAGAACATGAAACGCAAAGAGATATTTTGTTGTATTTAAATAGCTTAGTTGCTGAAGAAAGTGAAGCGGAAGAAACGGTTGAAGAAGAGGTATCCGAGGAAGAGAGTGTGGAAGAAGAGTTTGTTGACCCGCTTGAAGATTATCCGGAATACCGAACGATTGTTAATGATTATTATATGGCGATTGAAAATAACGACCCTGCTGTTTTCCCTGATCATGTGAATCCAAAAGCGGTGGAAGATGCTCGTGATCTAAATTTAGATGCGATTTTAATGGTTCACTATGGTCTATTGGATTTTGATGGTAATGGAGTTGAAGAGTTAATTCTCTTTAATTACAATCAAGTGTTTGATGTGTTTACGACTGATTTAGAAGCAGAAGAACGTGTTGCAATCCCTCTTTTCCAAGATGAGAGCTTAGCGGAACGTTCGCACGTAACGTTGTATGAAGACAGTAGCAAGATGTTGGTGAGGGCTTCTGGAGGAGCGAAATATGCTGAATGGACGCTCTTTGATATGGCGGAAGATGGTTTAGTTATTGAAGTAGTTGACACTATGATATTTGATGAGGCTAATTCTCCAACGGATACACCATTCTACCGTGAGCAAGAGCCAGAAGTTTACTACACTCATGATGAAATGTTAGAGAGTTTTGGACTCAATGATTTGTCTGAATTGAATTTAAGCGCTATTGATACTTATCCTGTCATGTCTATTGAAGCCTTAGAAGAAATTTTAGCGCAAGAAGAAGGGGATGATTCGCTTCCTTATGCGGTCTACTTTGATTCTTTAGGTGAAAGTATGTCGTTTTATATGGCTGAATCGCCAAATGCCCCTTCACAAATTGATTTGGATTTGGTTAATGGTACTTTAACGACTAGTTTTAATGGTGAAAATGTTAATGTCTATTCTGTAAGTTTTGATTATGTTGCTGAAACGGATGTACGTGTCTTTTCTGCGAATGCACCGGGTGACATTCGTACAATTACAGCCAATTCTGCGATTACAATTTATGAAATTTTAGAAGGGTCACAGGCAGAAGTTGTCGGTCAAACGTTCTATCTATTTTATAATTTAGACGGTGGTATATCTTTAGCCACTCCAAACTTTGCCGGTAATGTTGAGCCGGATCAAGCAGATGTGATGTTGGAATATTTAAATTAAGAAAGGCAGAGATATTTATTTAGGGGGTTGGGTTTATTGAAAAAGAAAAGTCTGTTAGGCCTAGCTGTGTTACTGCGTGTCTTGTGTCAATTTCCCCTAGCAGTTGCTGGCGCGCAAGTAATTTCTACGCAGGATACGACTAAGTTTGAGCCGCTGATGGATCCCATGATGGAAATGGATCCGGTGGTTGAAATGGCTTGGTTGGATTATCAATCACTCTTATCTCAAGTGACTTTTGTAGATGCTGTCCAATGGTATGTATGAAGGGGTTGACGTCAGCCAAAGGGATGAAATCGTCGAATTATTCACACCTGAGGCCGTTTTAAGTGAAGATTTTGGTGAATTGAGTTACAGCTATGCGACAGATTTTTTTGAAACCATTGAAATAAATATCCTCTTTTATGAAGATGATTTGTATTATACGGAATTTGTTGCCATTCCAAATGAAATTACGGATGAGATGTTAGTGCTTTTGGAAGGCTTGGAGTATTTATTAGAAGATGGTTTTCCAGAGATAGACTTATTGTTTAAGGCTCAGCCACACTTTTTTGGTATTGCAAATATGGTAAAAGATGGCTTGTTAGCGACTGGTCTTAGTTTTGCATCGGGTCTTTGCATGGAAGAAAGTGCTAATCTAGAGTTTTCTATGTATTTAGATGATCTCTTGGTGGAGTCTGTCTATTATCGCTTGGTGAGATCTGAGGAAGAGAGTAGTTATGATATGGCGAACATCAAAAATGATTTGTTCTACTATACTTACTCTAATTTCCGAATATCACCGGTCTTAAGTGAGTTGGTTGGTTTTAATCACTCTGTTAATCAATGGTTTAAATATGATGGTCAAAGAGTAGCGGAAATCATTGATTATGATTACAACATGACGTTTCAAGATTCTGGAGTCGAAGGGGATTCTATTGATACGATTGCCTCAACCCTTATTGATGCGGGGGAAGATGCTGTCAGAGAAAGTGTTGGTGAAGGACTTGAGCGATTAACATATTCCTTTGAAGCTGAAGAAGGAGACGACAAGGCGGTTGTCAGTTTGATTTTTGTTGAGGGTGCTTTTACGACTTTAGTCAATGTTGACAATTCGGTTGCCTTGGTCGATGGAAATTGGCGGGATTATTTAAGAACCCCTCTAAAAGCAGAGGATATCCCTTTTGCGGATAGTTTAACGCCACTTGCGACGAATATCTTTGATGTCTTTGCAGTTGGGACGGTGGAATTAGAAGAAGGTTATCACCATGCCTTTCTCGCGCCTGTTGAAACAGAAGATGGGGATATATCGTTGGCTTTTATTGATGTACGTGATTATTACGTAGAAAATATCACTTATTTAGACGATGATATTGATTTTGAAAGTGTGGATTATATGTTATTTGAGCACTTGACGAGTCAATACGATTATTAGGAATATATCATTTAAAATAAACCATAGTTTAACCGCTATGGTTTATTTTAGTATAGGTGGGTGGTTGGGATGGGGGATGGCTTGTCTCGATGGCATATACGGCGGGGTATATGCCTGGGGTGGCTTCTCGGTGGCACATATGGAGCGTTATATGCCAGCACCAGCCTTTCCCCGGCACATATCACAATTTATATGCCAGCAACCGCCTTTCCCCGGCACATATCACAATTTATATGCCAGCACCAGCCTTTCCCCGGCACATATCACAATTTATATGCCGGCACCAGCACCTCTCTCCAATACAAAGCTCAAACTCGATTAGATTACGAAAGGAAACAACACTACGATGATGAAAAAAACAATACAAGTGCTAATCACTGTTATGCTGCTTAATTTTTTCCTGCCAACTCTACCAAGCGTTACGGCAACAGAAGACGACGGAATAAGTTCCGACCCTATTGAAACGGCAATGTATCAATTAGCCAGTAATGACCCGGTGATAGAAGCGGCTTGGTCTGATTATTTACATATTGTTAACACATACGATTATTGGGATCAAATCCGTTGGAGCGAAGAAAATTTAGGGACAGATAAAGCTACGATTGTAGCGGAATTCACCCCTGATGCTAACTTAGTTGAAGAAGAAAGTCAGCTGATTTACCAATATGATGCGCCTAGCTTAGCGTCACTTGAGTTGCGCTTAATTTTTACCAACGATGAACTGTACTACAGCGAGCTTGTGGCTATTCCAGAGATATTTACAGAAGAAATGGTTTTATCGAGTGAGGCGGTGGCGCCGGTTATCGCCAATGATTTTCCTGATATTTCGGTGCTGCTGGATCAAGAGCCACCGATTATTGGGGTGGCGAGTATGGTTCGTGACGGTCTGTTAGGGACTGGGGTTTTATTTTTAGCGGGTGACAGCCTTGATACAGCTAATTTAGAATTGATGTTATATATAGATACAGTAGCGGATAATTCCGTTTACTTTCCGCCTCAAGTCTTTGCAGCCTATCAAACGGACGGCTTTGATGACTTAAAGGCAGATTTAAATTTCTATATGCGTCGCGAATTTACTATGTCAGCTGTTTTATCTGAACTGGTTAACCGCAATACGACCTTTAATCAAGGCTTTAGAAATGCACAAAACAATGCCGAAATCATTCTCAATGATTTTACGCTAAGAAATTTGGAAGACAGCTCCATTGAAGGGGGTTCCCTTGAAACGGTTACGAGCTCTTTTGAGGGCGAAGCGACACCAGAATATGCTAATCCACAAAGCAACACAGATCGTATTGTATATACATATGTCGGCTCCGATGACAGCAATCAAGGTCAATTGACGTTAATGTTTGTCGACAATCAACTGGCTTTCGTTTCCACTCAGGACAACTCAATTAATCCATTGAATCCTGAAACATTGACAGCCAGCCTTCCCTTAGCCGAAAGCGATATCCAACTGGACCAGCCTATTACACCATTAATGACCAAAGCCTTTGACGTCTACGCTGTTGCCACCATGTCTATTACTAATGGTAACCACAACGCCATCGTTGTCCCCCTTGAAAAGCCCGACGGCATCCGCCTTGCGATTTTGGATAGCAAGTACCAAACCATCACGGCCATTACCTATCTCGACGAACTCCCCGAAGCCATAACACTCGATGAATATCTGTTCCGCCACATACTCAACCAATACCTCGAATAAATATCACTGCTATAAATAAGCTGGCTTTCAATCTCGAAAGCCAGCTTATTTTCTTATACCCAATGTTCAAAGAGAGGCCCGTCTTCACCAAAGACTGGATCCGTTGTAGGCAAAGGGACTTTAGAAATATTATGTAAATTCTCTGGTCGCTCCTCTGCTTTACCAGTAAGTAAATCATAATCTCGCCCATCCGGATAGCCACCAATTACCGCAAAATCAGTCGAAGCCTTCAAGCGCTTATGCCCCACACCGGCTGGAATGACCACCATATCGCCCGCTTGGATTTTAAAGCTCTCGCCTTTTTCTCCACCCAGTTGAATCTCTGCCCAACCTGCAGCGACTCCAAGCACTTCATGCGATGTACTATGGTAATGGTGATAATCAAAAATCCCATTCCGCCAGGTCCTCGTCCAATTATTTTGATTAAATATCTCTGCAATATCATCGGATGCTTCAAACACTTGGCTGTAAATCAACAAAGGCAATGTTGGATTATTTGGAATGCTACCGTCATCTTCGAAATAGACGGCTTTGACTTGGGGATATTTATTCATAGAAATACTCCTTTTTTATTTTAGTGTAGCATAAATATAAAAATATCGTTAACAAGATTAACTGATGTTTACAGATTTGACTATCTGTCAGTTGTTATAAATAAGCTTGAATATTATACTATTATTAATCAAAATTAATGGAGGAAATTATGCGGACAGAATTATTTTATTTATATGAAAATCGTCAAGATGTGACTCTAAAGGCTTATTTACTAGAAGATAATGTCGGCTTAAGACCGAAGAAAACTTTGCCTGCCATTATTATTAATCCGGGTGGAGGCTATATGTACTGTTCGCCACGTGAAGCCGAACCAATCGCCTTGCGATTTAATGCCATGGGCTACCACGCTTTTGTGCTGGAGTATTCGGTTTACGGTGAAGGGCAACACCCTTATTCGCCCGAACCGGACCTACCTGTTAAGGAGCATTCGTTATTCCCGCACGCGATGCAAGAAATCGCCATGGCCTTTGAAATCATTCACCAACATGCCCAAGAATGGCAAATCGACACCAATCAAATCGGAACAATCGGCTTTTCAGCAGGTGGCCATAACGTCGCCATGTACGCCAACAATTGGAACAAACCAGTAATTCAAGATGCCACTTCCTTCAAAGGCCAGGCCCTAAAACCCGCCTTTAACATCACAGCCTACCCCCTTACCGACCTAATAAATATCACTGAAAATATCGAAGATTTGTCTGCCGTACCAGAAGCCTCACCAATATTGATAGCTTGTTTTGGCAAGACCGATGTATCGAAAGAAGAATTAGAAACATACAGCCCTGCGCGTCAAGTTAGTTCAGATACGCCACCAACATTTATTTGGACAACCGCAGAAGACCAAGTCGTCCCAGCACAAGATTCAGTCCGCCTAGCACTAGGTTTAGCCCACAACAATATTCCTTTTGAACTGCATGTGTTTGAAAAGGGACCACACGGCTTGTCGCTTGCCAACCAAGCAACCGCTTCTCGTCCAGATCAAATCAATGAAAAAGTGGCTCAATGGCCTGAAATGGTAGAAAAATGGCTGAGCGAACACTTCCCAGTTGAACAATTTGCGGAATAATTGACGCGGGTGTGCGGTCGGATGAAAAGGTGATTTCATCCGAGCGGTTGATGTGTGGTCGTTTGAAATAGGATAAAGTCCACAAAATTATGTAAAACCATGAAAGGACGAGACTAAAGTTTTAAGCTCGTAGCAGCAACGAAGACACTTTTGGTATCCGTTGAGAAAGCAATTGGCTACTTCAAGCCTGCGATAACTCAATCAATTTACATAATTTTTTGGACTTGACTGGGTTTTGTCTATTTAGCTAGCAATCAGACGGATTAGCGCGTCGCTTTCGTCTATTCAGACGGCAATTAGACGGATTAACTCACCACTTTCGTCTAATCAGCTGGCAATTAGACGGATTAGCGTTCCACTTCCGTCTAATCAGACGTCAATCAGACGGATTAGCACGTCCCTTTCGTCTAATCAGCTGACAATCAGACGGATTAGCGTGTTACTTTCGTCTATTCAGCTGGCAATTAGACGGATTAGGACGTCCCTTTCGTCTATTCAGAGGGCAATTAGACGGATTAGCAGGCCCCTTTCGTCTAATCAGCTGGCAATCAGACGGATTAGCAGGCCCCTTTCGTCTAATCAGCTGGCAATCAGACGGATTAGCAGGTCCCATTCGTCTAATCAGCTGACAATTAGACGGATTAGCAGGTCCCATTCGTCTAATCAGCTGGCAATCAGACGGATTAGCAGGTCCCATTCGTCTAATCAGCTGGCAATCAGACGGATTAGCAGGCCCCTTTCGTCTAATCAGCTGAGAATCAGACGGATTAGCAGGTCCCATTCGTCTAATCAGCTGACAATTAGACGGATTAGCACGTCACTTTCATCTATTCAGGTCCTAAATAGACAGTGGGACATGATAAGGGACTACGCAACTTATTCGATTTACACAATTTTTTGGACTTGACACAGTTGTGCGCCCTTTAACCGTTTGATCCCAGTCTGATTAGACAGATCTGAGTCCTTCAACTGTCTAATTGCTATCTAAATACACATCTGGGAGTGTCCAAATTGTCTAATTATGTCCTTTCTGACGCAAACCCGCCACCCACACCTGCCAAAATCCCCACCACCCCCGCAATAAAGCTGTCCCAACAGTCTTGATTGCGGGGATTTGTTAGTAGCAAAACTAAATTTCTACCATAAGCAGAGATATTTATTCAGAAAGGATTGTATTTGTGGAATAAGTGTGGTATTATAATTTTTGTTGTTTTGATAGAGACATGCGGAAATAGTTCAGCGGTAGAACACCACCTTGCCAAGGTGGGGGTCGCGGGTTCGAACCCCGTTTTCCGCTTGTTTTTCGTAATTTGCCGGGGTGGCGGAACTGGCAGACGCACAGGACTTAAAATCCTGCGGTGGGTGACTACCGTGCCGGTTCGATTCCGGCCCTCGGCATAATTGTTTTATCAGACGACATAATTAAATATGCACCCGTAGTTCAATTGGATAGAATTCTTGACTACGAATCAAGCGGTTGCAGGTTCGAGTCCTGCCGGGTGTATAAAAATAACCTCCTGAAACGCATGTCGTGTTTCAGGAGGTTTTGTATTGTTACTCTACATAGGAGTTGTAAACATTTTGGATTTCTTCTTCGGTGAAATCTAAAAACTCTAGCGAGCTTTCGATTAAATCAACGGAGAAGTCGGTTGCGTTGGCAAAATAGTTTTCGATGACCGCAAAAGCGTTGGCTTGCCAATCAACTTCGATTGTATCCACGGCATATTGAGCTGCTTCTGGGCTAAAGAAATCATATATTAATTGGCGGTATAGGCCGCGTTTAGACATATCGCTGGCAGCGACATAAGTTTTGGCTTGTTCCAAGGCAGCTGCTTGATCGTCTGAGTGAAGATGGGCATAACTTTCACCATCCGTTGTTTCCGTTTCGACCGTCTCCTCAACAACTTCTGACTCAGTTGTTTCTTCCGTGCTACTGTCAACTTGCGTCAGTGGCGCAATGAATTCAAGCGTATATTGTTCCAATTCTTGTGTCCATTGTTCAATATCGGCCGGATCCAAACCAGAATCTGACATCGACCGGATGTTTTCATCAATCAACATCGTAATTCCCGATACTTTTTCATAAGCAGAAGCACCGCTTGCGTCTAATTCCTCTGCTAATTGGGTTATTTGTTCTTTCGCGCTAATATAAAGTGCTTCAGCTTCCGATTGGGCACCAGCTGTGACTGCTGTCAAACCTAAGGCTAAACTTAATAGAATTAAGGCTGTTTTTTTCACTAAAAACCCCCCCCTTTTTAAGCTATTATATGAAATTATTGTTTTAGGAACAAACAAAATAGCTCAACCCAAATAAATAACCCAGTCCATAAAAATGGGCTGGGTTTTATAGGCAGTGATATTTATTTGTGTGAATCTCTTAAGGCTTGAATTTCATTGGCGAATTCTGGAATAATCGGTTCAAAATAAATACCTAGTTTTTGGTCGCGTTGAACGGTCATGCTGTGTTGGATGGCTTTTTCCATATATGGCGTCGATTTTTTCACCGCTTCCAGTACGCTGTCGCCTAACCAGTGGTAGGCTGCTATTAAGCTAACGGATAAGTCGCCAATGCCTTTGAACCAAGTATCAAATTTATGGTGCATGACAAACTGTGGTTCTTGATCAGCTGTGTAAACATAGTAGCCAATCGTTTCTTCGTCTTGCGCAAGTTCTTCATTCGAAACACCGGTTAGAACCACGTGTTTAGCTCCTAGGTCAACCAAACGTTGGCTGATTTTTGGATAATCTTCAGGCGTTAAGTCTTCAGAGTAAGGGTAATCGGTAATTAGACAAGCTTCTGTTAAATTTGGTACAATAACGTCTGCATATTTGACTAATTTGCGGAACTTTTCAGGGAAATCCTCTGAAAATCCTGCGTATAGTTTTCCGAAATCTGCCATAATGGGGTCAATGACAACGGGCAGATCGTATTCAATTTTTTCTAAATAATCGATTACCGTATCGATTTGTTTGCTGTCAGCAAAGTATCCCGTTAAACAACCACGGAATTGAACGTTCATATCGTACCAGTGATTTAAAATATCATCAAAGGCTTCATTTAAATAATGTTTGATTAAGCCCGGATAACCTAAAGTATGGGTCGATAAAATCAAGGTTGGAAGTAAGCCGACTTCAAATTGAGCGGCTTCCAAAATCGGCAGGTTCGACATTCCTGCGACTTTTGCAACTCCGGGTAAATCATTTATGACAAGCACTTGATTGCTCATATTATTCCTCCTCTTTTCACTACACTTAAGTATAAATCAAAAATGAACATCTGAACAGTTTATCAAAAGATATTTACTTAAAAAAACGACATTCAAATAAATATCAGAATAAATACATACAAAACTATTGCAATTTTACGTAGATGTTGTATAATAGTCAAAGATAGTCAATGTTAAGGAAAAGGAGGGTTAAAATGTCGCAAAGAAACATGTCAGATATTATTGAAGCATATCTGAAAAGTTTTTTGAAGCATCAAGAGCATATTGAAATCAAGCGCAGTGATGTGGCAGAGCATTTTGATTGTGTACCTTCTCAAATTAATTATGTTATCAATACACGATTTACTCAAGAACATGGCTATATGGTCGAAAGTAAGCGTGGTGGCGGTGGCTATATTCGTATTCTAAAGATAGAATTGGTAGATAAGGCGGATCAAATTGATCAGATGAAAGAACTGGTTGGTCAAAAGATTAACCAACGCAGTAGTACTAATTTAATCCAAACTTTGTATAATCGCGAGATTATTACAAAACGTGAAGCAGCCATGATTATTGCGATAACCGAGAAGTCAGCGTTACAAAACCACACAAATCAAGAACAAGAATTGAGAGCTATGATTTTAAATACTTTTCTTGACCAATTAAAATATTTATACAAATAAGAGGTGAACAATATATGTTTGAAGAATTATTTACAGATAGTGCCCGCCAGGTGATGATCTTTGCAGCTGAACAAGCATATTACTTACGTCATCAAGCAGTGGGAACAGAACATATTTTACTAGGTTTAGCCCGTGAAGAAGTAGGAATTGCTGGTAAAGCTCTACGTAGCGTGGGTGCAACCTATCAATCTTTATTAATCGAATTGGAAGCTATCCATGGTAAAACAGTGATGCCGCGTACGGAAGGTGAAATTGTTATTCCTTACTCACCACGTGCGAAAAAAGTTATCATGAATGCATCGAATGATGCAAAACGCCTAGGTGCTCCAAAAGTAGGAACCGAACATTTATTGTTAGGTTTATTAAAAGAAGAAATTTTAGCAACGATTTTATTGAAAAACTTAGGCATTGATTTAAATGAGTTACGTAAAACCGTTTATGAACTAATCGGTGTAGCCCAATCAAATGAGAGAACAGGCGCACAAGGACTTGGTCGTCAAGCCGGCCGTCAAAATAAAAATCAAGCAGAAGCTCAAAAATCCAATACACCAACATTAGATTCAGTTGCGCGTGACTTGACTCAATTAGCCCGTGAAAATAAATTAGATCCATTAATTGGACGCACTAAAGAAGTCCACCGAATGGTTCAAGTTATTAGCCGTCGTTCAAAAAATAACCCTGTTTTAGTCGGTGAGCCTGGTGTAGGTAAAACAGCGATTGTTGAAGGGTTAGCCCAACGTATGGTATCCGGTGAAGTGCCAGATGACGTAGCTAGAAAACGTTTGATGATGTTAGACATGGGTTCTTTAGTTGCGGGAACAAAATACCGTGGTGAATTCGAAGAACGTATGAAGAAAATCATCGAAGAAATTACCGCAGATGGGAATGTCATCTTATTTATTGACGAATTACACACCCTAATTGGTGCAGGTGGAGCAGAAGGCTCAATCGATGCATCAAATATTTTAAAACCTGCACTAGCTCGTGGCGAAATTCAAACAATCGGTGCCACAACCTTAGATGAGTATCAAAAACATATTGAAAAAGATGCGGCTCTTGAGCGTCGTTTCTCACGTGTTATGGTTGAAGAACCTACACAAGAAGAATCTGTTAAAATTATCAATGGCTTGAAAAACCGTTATGAAGAGCACCACAAAGTAGATATTACGGAAGATGCTGTTTTAGCAGCCGTTAAACTAAGTACCCGCTATATGACTAGCCGTCGTTTACCTGACAAGGCCGTTGATTTAATTGATGAGGCGGCTGCAAAAGTTAGAATTGATGAATCAATAGACAGCTTAACTATTAGCAATCTTGAACGTCAATTAAGTGAAATTGCTGAACGCAAAGAAAAAGCGATTTTAAACCGTGAATTCGAACGCGCAGCAAGTTTACGTGAAGAAGAGCAATCGGTAGAAATAGCCATTCAAACTGCAACTGAAAAAGAAAAAGAAGCAAACGCTGAAGAAGTAAGACTCCAAGTCACAGCAGAAGATGTGGCTGAAGTAGTTGCTTTAGCAACAGGCGTACCAGTACGTCAAATGGATACAACCGAAGCCAATCGCTTAATTAACCTTGAAGCGGAATTGCACAAACGTGTGATTGGTCAAAATGAAGCAGTTAAAGCTGTATCACGTGCCATTCGCCGTGCCCGTTCTGGTTTGAAGAGCCCAGGACGTCCAATCGGATCATTCTTATTCCTAGGTCCAACAGGGGTAGGTAAAACCGAATTAGCAAAAACCATTGCTGAATCTATGTTTGGTAGCGAAGATAATATGATTCGTGTGGATATGTCTGAGTACATGGAAAAACATAGTGTGTCACGCCTGGTAGGTTCACCTCCAGGATATGTAGGTTACGATGAAGCCGGTCAACTAACCGAAAAAGTTCGTAACAAACCATACTCTGTTATCTTGTTAGATGAGGTTGAAAAAGCCCATCCAGATGTATTCAACTTAATGCTTCAAGTATTTGATGATGGTCATTTAACCGATGGAAAAGGTCGTCGTGTCGACTTCCGTAATACCATTATTATTATGACATCCAATATCGGTGCAACCGCCTTGCGTGATGAAAAATCAGTAGGTTTCGGTGCCGTTAGTGTTCAGCATGACTTTGATGCGATGGAAAAACGTATCATGGAAGAATTGAAGAAAGTCTTCCGTCCGGAATTCCTTAACCGGATTGATGAAACAGTTGTCTTCCACCCACTTTCTAAAGAAGATATCCATAAGGTTGTTCGCCTACACGCACAAGACGTGATTAAACGACTAGCCGATTTAGAAATCGAAGCCCGTGTAACAGATACAGCAGTTGATATTATCGCAGAAGCTGGTTATGACCCAGAATACGGTGCCCGTCCTATCCGTCGTGCGATTCAAAAACAAATCGAGGATAGCTTAAGTGAAATGTTATTAAACGGTGAAATTGAATTAGGTGACCGCATTACCATTGGTGGTCGCAGCGGATCGATTAACATCGCCCACCGCAAATAATTCGAATAAATATCTCTGAATCTTTTAAAATTTCTCCTGCAACTAAAAGCGTATTAATTTAATCCCTTCAAAGGATATGCTATAATAAACTTACACTAAAAAAGCAAGTTATTGCTACAAAATTGTGTAAGGAGGAATTTTTGATGAAAGATAATTTAGGTAAAATTTTGTTAGGTTCAGCTGTTGTTGTAGCAGGTGTTTCGCTGTATTTATACTTTGATGAAACTGCACGCGAAAAAGTTGAAGGTGTTGTGAACCGTGAACGCGCAAAAATGTTTGTTAGACATCGTTTAAACGGATCGGATGCAATGGTCAACGCAGTGGATCATCTTTCAGATACAGAAATTAACACTTTAATGAAAGTAATGAACTCAACAAGTAATGTTAAAGATAAAGCAACCGATGCTTTCTCTGATATTATGGATAAAGCGAAAGAAGTTACATCAGATGTAACTCATAAAGTAACAGATTTATTCTAGAAATTAAAAAAAGAGTTGTAGGATTTCCTACAGCTCTTTTTTTATTTGAAATATTTAATTAAAGTTCTTTTGCATCGAATTCTTTCGATATAGCCTCAACAAGTTTCTCGTTAAAACTTTTTTGGACAGGAATTAAATCATTATCATTATTTAAAACAAGATTAATATAGAAGCTTGGGCTATCTTTCAATGGAATCGCAACAATATCCTTACGTTCCTGGACTAAATTATCAATTAAAATCCCCACACGAATACCGGAAGCAATAATAGAGTGTGCTGTTGGAATTTCATCCGTATACAATACATCCGAAATATTGACATCGTGCTCTTTAGCCCATTGATTAAATAACTTATAATGTAAATAGCCTTTAGATAAGGATAAGAAGCTTTCGCCATCTAATTGTTCAGCAGTAATTTCGCTGTATTTAGCTAAGGGGTGATTTGGCGATACACATACACAAAGTTCTTTAGTATCCATTTGGTACTGCGTTAACCATTTTTCATTGGAAGCCGCATCATCTGTGCCTACAATAGCCGCTGGCACCTTACGTTGCTTCACTAGCTGCAACATTTCGACAGAACTTTCTTCTTCAACTAATTTTAAGTCCGAAATAAATTCCGTTAAGTGAGGTAAGATGCGGGTGAAATAAGCCCCACCAATAGTTGGTAAGAAACCAAAGTAGACATTTTGTGAATTAAGATTCGCAATTTCCGTCTTCGTATTATTGAATAAATTTAACATCTCAATTGTTCTCTGGTATAAAAGTTGTCCAGAAGGTGTAACTTGAATATACTTGGTCGATCGATTACGTTTAATCAAAATTGAGCCGAATTCATCTTCTAAACGTTTAAGGGCAATTGAAATGGACGGTTGCGAAACGAAAAAGTGCTCGGCAGTTTTTGTAAAGCTTAAACTTTCCGCTAAGTATTTGAAGTATTCTAAGTCTCTTAAGTTCATCATAGACCTCCGTAAGTTCTATATAAATAATTTATATGGTATGATAATGAAGCTATATTTTTAAGTAGGGAGAATTATGCTATATTGGATGTAAGCTTGAAAAGCGTTTTCAATCCAATATCATTATATAAATTATACCATAAGTATTAAAGAAAGGCAGTAATAATAGAGTGTTTGATAAATGTTTTGAAAAAGAAAGGTAGAGTTCAGTGAAAATATTTAAAGAGTTATTTTGGATCTTTTTGTTTTCTTTTATTGGTGAAATGCTGTCAATTTTGATTAATCCGTGGATTGCGATTCCCGGCAGTGTGATTGGGATGGTGCTGTTATTTTTAGCCTTGCATAATCAATGGTTGAAAGTGGACCAAGTAGATACTGTTGGAGGCTTTTTAGCAGATAATATGGCCATTTTATTTGTGCCTGCAGGTGTTGGCTTAATGACAAACTTTGATGTTTTAGGCGATATTTGGTGGCAATTAATTATTATTATGTTTGTCACCTCCATTTTAATGATGGGCTTTGTTGGCCGGATTGTCCAAGCTTTGAAAGCAAAAAAAGAACACAAGATGTTAGGGGAGGATGAATAAGATGACAAGCCTTGCTGCAATATATGCATCGCCTTACTTTGGCATTTTCTTAACATTCTTTTTCTACTTGCTAGGCGTCGAAGTTTATAAGCGTTGGAAATTTCCTTTGTTTTATCCATTAGTGTTTGCGATTATTGCCATTATAGTTTTATTAATGGTAGCCGATATTCCCTATGAAAGTTTTAATAACGGAGGCAAATACATTAGTTTGTTTGTCACACCTGCCACGGTATCCTTAGCAATAAAACTTGAGCGAAACTTTCGTTATTTAAAACGGTATTATTCTGCTATTTTATCGGGTATTGTTTTAGGAGTCTTATTTCACTCGATCCTAATCATTGCTTTTGCTATGCTGTTTCGTTTTGATGCACAGCTGGTGTCGACTTTATTTCCTAAGTCGATTACCACAGCCATTGCCATTGGCGTTTCAGAATCAATGGGAGGTATTGTCTCGCTGACGGTTGCAGTAGTGGTATTTACTGGGGTGATTGGGTCGGTTTTAGGTCCGACGGTATTTAAATGGTTCAAAATTGATGATCCAGTTGCTCAAGGAGTGGCGCTTGGTTCGAGCACCCATGCGGTTGGAACGGTAAAGGCCATTGAATTGGGTGACGTTCATGGGGCGATGTCAAGTTTATCAATTGTTGTGACGGGTATTGTGGTGGTGATTTTAGCACCAATTAGTCAAATGCTTATTCAAGCCTTATTCAATTAAATATCATTAAGGAGTGATTGATATGTCGAATAGAGAAATGTTTGAGGATGTACAAGATGTTGAATTAAGTGATTTAGCACCTGAAGCCATTGCTGAAGAAGATGGATACAATGCGCCAACAGAAGTTAAAGAGCTGAATATTGTGAATACCATTGAATTAGAAGACTTTGCAAAAGAAGTCATGCCCGATGGTGGTTGGGGTTATTTAGCAGGTGGATCGGGTGATGAATTCACTTTGCGCCGCAATGTGGCTAGCTTTAATTCGAAAGCTATTTTACCGCGTGTTTTGGCTGATATTGAATTTCCTAATACATCCACTTCGATTCTTGGACATGATTTAAAAGTGCCTTTTATTATGGCGCCGATTGCGGCCCATGGATTAGCCCATGAAACAAAAGAAGCTGGAACCGCTAGAGGGATTGCGGAATTTGGCGGGACCATTATGTCAATTAGTGCCTATTCTGGGGCTGAGTTTTCAGAAATTGAAGAAGGCTTGCAAGGAAACAGTCGCTGGTTCCAGATTTATATGAGTAAAGATGATGCCTTTAACCGTAGTATTATTGATGAAGCGAAAGCAGATGGCGCAACTGCGATCATTTTAACGGCTGATTCAACTTTAAGTGGCAATCGTGAACGAGATATTAATAATAAATTTGTCTATCCATTCGGTATGCCGATTGTTTCGCGTTATTTAACCGGGGATGGCAAAAATATGTCGTTAAATAATATTTATGCCCAGTCTAAACAAAAAATTAGTCCTGCTGATGTGAAATTCTTGGCCGACTATTCTGGTTTACCTGTTTTTGTTAAGGGAATTCAAACGGCTGAAGATGCTGCTTTGGCGATTGGTGCAGGGGCTGCCGGTATTTGGGTATCCAATCACGGTGGTCGTCAACTAGACGGTGCACCGGGTTCTTTTGAAACATTAGCTGAGATTTCAGCAGCTGTTGCGGGTCGTGTCCCGATTGTCTTTGATAGTGGTATCCGCCGTGGCGAGCATATCTTCAAGGCTTTAGCGAGTGGTGCTGACATTGTTGCTCTTGGTCGCCCTGTCTTATTTGGATTGGCATTGGGTGGTTGGAAAGGCGTGAAATCTGTTTTAGAATATTTTGAAACAGATTTAAAACGCGTGATGCAACTAGCTGGTACGCAAACCATTGAAGATGTGAAGAAGGCTAAGTTAAAAGATTTACAAAATTGGCAGTAGAAAAACATACAAAAAACCGGCTGTTTTAATAAAAAACAGTCGGTTTTTTGTATGTTTAAATCGCCAAATAACACAAGATCAAATCCGGCAAATGCTGCAAATTAAATCCGGTCTCTTTGTAAAACTTATTCATGCGGTAGGTCAAAGTATTACGATGAATAAATAATTGCTCCGCTGTCTGAGATAAGTTGCCTTGGTTCTCAAATAACTTTGTAATCGTACTAATATAATCGGGATGTGTCACAATCGTATGTTGGATACGGCGTAACAATGGCTGTTCTTCGTAAAAACTACGGCCCATCATGTGCAACAATGTAATGGGTAAGGTCGAAAATTGTTGAACATAATCATTTTTCAATGCTTTTTCAAAGAAATCTACTTCCAATTGATACAATTCAGGCAATTGATTATTTACAGGATAAGTTTGCCCAATCAAGCCTTTTGTAATCAAATCAAAATCTGAATCTAAGGTTTGTAAAATAGCAGGCAAGTCTTCCGTCAAACTGGCGTCAGACTCATCCATCGACAGAACGAGCGTTAGGCGACGTTCAGTTGCAGGAATCGTTGCGATAATCGCTGGTATAGCTTCGTTTAAAGTATCCATCCAAAGAGAAAAATCAAAATTTTGCGGCAATGACTGAAAATCGATATGCAACCAACGAACATAGTCAGCATTCGCTGGAATATCAACTGATTGGCCCAGCAAAAAGCGACTCCAAGGCGATAAGGATTCAGGATAAGCTTCAGTAGTCGTTACTGCTTCTTTTTCTAGCATTAACAACAACAAAGCTTGTTCATTTTCGCTAATGTCATCCACTGGAATATAAATATCATCACCATTGATCAGCAAATGGAAAAAATCAGTGGTATTTATTTGGGTTTTGAGGGGGTTTAAAAGCAGATTGGGGTAAATTTTTTTCAATGACAGGTACATGCGGGTCATCCTTTCTACACTTAAAATTAGTTTAACATGCCTTTGGCATTCTCGAAAGGCAAATGAAGTGATAAAATAATAAATATCATGAAAGAAAAGGGGTGCCATATGCGCCAAGAAGATGAATTTTGGATG
Source organism: Fundicoccus sp. Sow4_H7 (assembly GCF_052115865.1). Taxonomy (NCBI): domain Bacteria; kingdom Bacillati; phylum Bacillota; class Bacilli; order Lactobacillales; family Aerococcaceae; genus Fundicoccus; species Fundicoccus sp. Sow4_H7. Next base: position 19,634 of record NZ_JBQKME010000006.1, read on the forward strand.
CAACGCGCGTTGGAAGAGGCCTCGAAGGCGGCGGCGATTGGGGAAGTGCCAATAGGAGCTGTGATTGTAAAAGATGGCGAGCTGATTGCGACAGGTTATAATTTGCGTGAGGTCAATCGAGCAGCTTTGGCCCATGCTGAAATTGTGGCGATTCAAGCAGCCAATGAAGCCCTTGATGCTTGGCGTTTGGAAGGGGCGACTTTGTATGTGACGCTTGAGCCTTGCCCTATGTGCGCTGGTGCGATGATTATGTCGCGCATTAGCAGGGTTGTCTACGGAGCTAGCGATCCCAAAGCAGGTTGCGCCGGATCTTTGATGAATTTGCTGGCGGATGACCGTTTTAATCATCAACCTGAAGTGACCGCAGGTATTTTAGCTGCCGAAAGCAGTTTAATGCTCAAAAACTTTTTTAAAGCCTTACGCCAACGGAACAAATCCAAAAAATAAATATCTCTGCTAGTGACTTATGCACAGCTTGCTATGCATAAGGATGAGCGGTGAAAGGAAGTGGATGATGCGAACGACTGAGGAAATGATGGCGCAGTTGTATGCTTTTGTTGACAACAATGACGATATTCGGATATTTGCTATGGAAGGGTCACGGATGAATTCGGAGATTAAGGTAGATGCCTATCAGGATTTTGACGTGACATTTTTTGTGGATAACTTGCCAGCTTGGATTGATGACGAGTCTTGGTTAGATTATTTTGGTCCGCGTTTAATTGTGCAAAAGCCCGATGCGATGACTTTGTATCCTGCTGGAGAATTTGGCTTTTCCTATTTGATTTTATTTGAAGATGGACAGAAAATGGATTTAACCTTGAACACAGTGGCTGACTTGGACCGTTATATCGAGTCAGAAGCTTTGGCGACGGTGTTGGTGGATAAGGATCAGTTGTTAGATGCAAAAGTACAGGCAGATCCACGTCATTTTCATTTGAAACAGCCAAATGCAGCAGAATTTGATGATTGTTGTAATGAATTTTGGTGGGTAACCACTTATGTTGCAAAAGGCTTGTTGCGACATGAAGTCCTGTTTGCCATGGATCATTTAAATGAGATTTTACGACAAGAACTGTTTCGAATGCTAAGTTGGCAAGTTGGATTTGAACACGGCTTTAATCGAAGTATCGGTAAAAATTACAAATTTTTACCTGAGTATCTAGCAGATGATGTGTGGGCGGAAATTATGGCTAGTTTTAATATGCAATCAGAAGAAGCCGTCTGGCAAGCCATGTTTTTGGTGGTCGATTTGTTTGTAAAGTCTTCTAAAACCGTCGCTGCTTTGGTTGATGCTAACTATCCAGCCTATGAGGAGAAAGTCATGCCGGTGTTGTTGAAGGCTTATGCGGATTATCAGGCGGAATTGTAGTTATATTTACTGATTGATAGAACGAGGGGAATGAATTAAACTCGTTGGTTCAACGAAGCTAAAGTATTAAACTCGTTCAATCCCATGAGATTAATTTCTCAACATCTCAATGGCTGCCGTTAAATCCAATTTGCATTTTATCCCACTTATGCTATAATGTTAACTAGGCAATGGTGGAGCGATGAATCGAGTCAGGGTCGGAAGACAGCAGCTATAAGTCGTAAAACCATGTGCCATTTTTTATGCTAAAATTTCAACACCTGCCAAATTTTTATTAACAAAAAAATACCACTTTTAAAGTTATATACAAAAAACCCCCTCCTGAACACAGCACTTTCACTGTCGTGTCCAGAAGGGGATATTTATTTAGGAGGTTTTCTAAAAATTACTCAGCACTTTCATCGCTGTCTTCTTCTTCGCTATCTGCACTTTCTTCTGTATTTTCACTTAAATCCAATGGATAGGCATCTTCTTCTGTCCAGGCAGGTAAGTCCGCACCTTGTGAAACTTCTGCTAATTTATCGGCAACAGCATCTGATTGATATAACTCAACAATGTGTTGGTATAAAGGATTGTCAACATCTGCCGCACGGGTTGCGATAACATTTTTATAGTCCGCCGCTAATGATTCAAGATCGTCACCATCTGAGAAAATCGCATTGTCGACTGTTAAACCAAAGTCTAAAGCAAAGTTGTTGTTAATAAATGCTGCCGCAACGTCTGGTAAAACATTTGGTAATTGAGCAGCTTCTAATTCTTCAAACACTAAGTTTAAGTCATTGGCTGTCACATCATCTACCGTTGGTAAAATGCCAGCGGCATCATCCACTTCAATCACACCCGCTTGCTCTAAAGCTAATAAGGCACGACCACCATTAGTTGGGTCATTTGGAATCGCAATCACATCGCTATCTTGTAATTCATCCAATGAAGTAATGGAATCAGAATAAGCACGTAAAGGCGCTACATAAGTGAAACCTAAAGGCGTTAAATCACCGTCATTTGCTTCGTTCCATTCGTTCAAGAACGTAATATGTTGGAAAGCATTTAAGTCAACCGATCCATCTTGCAAAGCAATATTTGGTTGAACATAGTCTGTGAACAACACAATTTCTACTTCGATGCCTTCTTCAGCCGCTAAATCAACCACCACATCCCACACTTCTTGCTCATAGTCACTCGCCACACCTACCGTTAGACTTTGTCCGTCAAATTCGCCAGCTTCTTGAGCCGCAACATGACCAAGACCCGCCAACGCTAACGCACTTGATAAAGCAACAACCGATAATTTTTTAACAAATTTTTTCATTTTAATAGCTCCTTTTTTAAATAAATATCTCCGAGAACCTTCTAACAACAACGAATTAATTGAAGTCATTCCCCCTTTTAAACATAAAAAAACTCCCATCCTTAATAAACGATTAAGGACGAGAGTTGAACTTTCGTGGTACCACCTTTGTTTGTTATTTTATCACTAAAATAACCTCATCTAGTACGCATACAACAAACATATGAAATACTAGGGCAATGCTAACGGTTGCTGCCGTTCACCACTTATGCCACGCATTCGTAGTGACCGCTCAGTGGCCATTTTCAATTTACCATCCAATACCCACTTGCACCAAATGTGAGCTCTCTAAGATTGTCGCATAAATTTACTTTCCACGTCAAAGCGTTTAAATTAATATTTACATGTATTCTAAACAATAGGATTAGAAATGTCAAACCATAATTAGAAAAAATCTCATTTAATTTTGTTTATCTTCCCAAAAGCCCATTCAATCAATAAATAATTTTAGGCGTAAACCAATCAACGACTTTACCGATAATATTTAGATAAGTGCCTTCAGGAATAGGTAAATCAATAATAATATCTTTGTACTTGGGATTAATCGACTTCATAATAAATTGATTATCTTCTAAATAAACTTTCTTTAAAAAAGATTTTCCATCATAATCGACCGCATAAATACCACCCGATTGATTATCGTAGCCTTGTTGAATTAACACAATATCACCGTCCATAATCAAGTCTGCCATGGAATCCCCAAATACACGGGTAGCAAAACTATAGGATTTAAAATCATTGCGATCGGTATAATAAGTGGCTGTCCGGTTCATATCTTCATAACTAAAACCAATCCCTGCTGCGACCCCTTCTACGGTTTCAATAGGGTATAAGGTTGATTCATCCAGACCTTCTTGCGAGCTGTCGCCGTGTTGCTGGTTATTTTGCTGCAATTGTGCATAATCTAACACTTTTTCTTGATGGTAAGTATTTAAGGTCAAGCTAATATTATAAATCTGCTCTGGAATCGTCTCGTCACTGGCCTCGTAGCCCATTAACCAAGCTGGATCAAGATCTAAGGTCTTCGCTAACAATAACAATTTATATTGATCAGGCTGCGACTTGCCATTGACATACTGCGACAAATGACTTTTGGACATTGAAATCCCCATCTCCTGCTGATAAGGCTGCGACAAGCGTAAAATATCCACTTGCTTTAACTGCCGCTGGGCCATTACGTCTTGTAACCGTTGTTGAACGGTCTGCATAAAATCACCTCTTATGACCAGTATAAAAGCTCTTTTAATAAATATCAAGCATAAAGTTCAAATGTTTGAACTTCGGTAATCAAAAAATACCCGCATCTCTAAAAAATGCGGATAGCTTCAACTTTTAATATTTTTTCTTAGGGTGTTTATCAATCACTTCAGGGTGATTGTCTAGTACTGCTTCGCCACTATCAGTCAAGGAATAACCACGCTCACTGTATTTTTCAGCCAGCTCTTCTTCGGTAAATTCTTCGCGCACAGCATCCATTAATTCGTCTTTGCTTAATTTAGAATAACCTTTGACACCTTTTTCCTTCAACCATTTTTTCAACATCTGAGCAGTCAAATAAATTAAAGATTCTTTCGCAGACATTTCACGGACATAACCGCGATCAATTAAGATTTCAATATCGGATTTTGCATCGATACCGTAATCATATTCAAAATATTTTGAAATCACCGTTTTATTTGTATAAGTGCCAAATTGCACCCGCCATAAAATAATTATATGTCCCGGCAGCAAGTCTTCTTCAAGGCGAACCATATTACGCTTAGGGACCGTTTGTCCAGAAGTTACTGTAATTTTTTCCAAGTAGTCTGCTAAATCGCGTTTAGGCGAAATATAAGGGAGTTCATCATGACCTGCGTACAAGTCTTTGACAGCATCAATTTCTTCAGGACTGCCATTTAATTGTGAATAATCGTGTTCCATCTACCTTCACTCCTTTCAACTCGCTTGAATTATAACATAGGATATCGTTTCTTTTCAGTTATAATTATTTTATAGTACAATAAATATCACAAACATAACCAACTTATACACGGTTTTAAACCATAGCCTCAGACTTATGCACAGTTTCTTGTGGATAAGTGGATAGAAACATCTGTTCTTGTGCATAACTTTGTGGAAAAGGGGAATTTTTAGTGAAGCGACAATTTTTATTGTTAGCAGTGATATTTATTTTAGGTGGTCCGATAAAAGTTCAGGCTCAAGATGGTTTGTTGGATGATTGGGCTGAACTTGAGACCTATCAAATTTATGTGTCGCAAAGTCGGTCTTATGAGATAGCTGACGGGATGGATTATTATGTGGTGGATAGTGAGCAGCGGGCTTTGCTGGTGATTTTTGATTTTGGTCAAGAAACGGAAAGTTATGCTTATTATTATCCGGACAGCCGCTTGGTGGATATGGGCTATTATTATGGGGAAGACTTTGATGTCGTCAATACTTTTGATACGGCTTTAGAAGATTTTTATGATAAATTGGGTACCTTAGAGGAAATAATGGCGGGGCGTTATGTTTTGATTGAAGAGCCGTATAGTGATGCTTTGTTTGAAAATTATTTTGTGAAGTTGTTACCGTATATCGATGGGGCTGAATCTATGAGCCGTGATGGCATTGAGCGCTTGATTTTTGAGGTGGATGAAGCTTTGATCGAAGCTTATCAGCCATTCTCGCCTTTTGCTGCAGAAGACTTGAGGGATTTTGGATTAATGTTAGAAGTGAATCAGGCAGAACAAACTGTGCATGCTTACGAGCGTTATCAAACGGATGATGATGAGATTATGATTAAACGAGAATTTAGTGAGGCGATTGAGCCAGTTCCATTACGCGGGGAAGTGTCTTATGTTTGGCAGGAAGATTTTGATGAAGTTGTTTTGAAATTAGGCTTACCACTTTACTAAGATAGGAAAGGTTGATAGTTGATGGATTTTGATGAGATTAAACAAGCGATTATTGCTGATGAGATGAATGTAAGTTATACACAACAAGCTATTGATCCCTTATATTTTGTTCATAAGGAAGCGCGGTTGGCGATTGTTGGGCAAGCACCAGGGAGAAAGGCGCAAGATTCTAAATTGTTTTGGAATGATTTGTCGGGAGACCGCTTGCGGCAATGGATGGGGATTGATCGGGACTTATTTTACAATACCCCTTATATTGCGCAATTGCCGATGGATTTTTATTTTCCGGGGAAAGGAAAGTCGGGTGATTTACCGCCACGAAAAGGTTTTGCTGAAAAGTGGCATCCTTTATTATTGGAACAAATGCCAGATATCGAAACCATTTTGCTAGCGGGCAGTTATGCACAGAAACTATATTTAGGGAAAGATCGGCAAAAGAATTTGACCGAAACCGTCCGCCATTACCAGGATTATTTACCTCGTTATTTTCCTTTAGTGCATCCTTCTCCCTTAAATATTCGTTGGTTGAAAAAGAATCCGTGGTTTGAGGAAGAAGTTGTTCCGGATTTACAGCAGTTGGTTGCTAGATTAATAAAATAAACAGTGTTAGAATTTACCAAAGGAGTGATTGAATGACAGTTAACTATGACAAAATTAAAGAGGATTTGTATTTAGCCGTTAATGAAAATTGGCTAGAAGAAGCCGTAATTCCAGATGATAAACCTTCGACAGGGGGCTTTATTACATTAAGAGACGGTATTGAAGAATTATTAATGAAAGATACAAAAGAGATGGCTGCGGGCCAACTTGAATTAACCAATGCCGAACAAGAGCAATTCGTGAAATATTATCAGCAAGCCATGGATTTTGAAAAACGAAATCAATTAGCCGGTGAACCGCTTAAAGGATTTTTAGATCGAATTTTAGCGCTGGGGAGTTTATCTGACTTACAAAGCCTCGCTCCAGAGTGGGTTTTAAAAGGCTTAGCACTACCTTTTTCATTAATGATTTCGTCCGATATGAAAAATACGGATGTTTATGCCTTGTATATGGATGTTGCCTCAACCATTTTACCCGACACCACTTACTATGAAGAAGGCAATCCTGCAGCAGAGCAATTATTAGCTGTTTACCAAGATATGAGTACACAAGTATTAACCATGCAAGGTTATGATGAGGCTTTTGCCAATGAATTAGTAGAAAAAGCCTTAGCTTTTGACCGTGCGATTGTACCGCATGTGATGAGTGCAGAAGAATTAGCCGATTATTCAATTATTTATAATCCGAGACCGATCGACGAAGTTGAAGCTTATCTTGATGCCTTTAGCTTTAAGCAATTATTTAATAAATTAACTCATCAAGAAGTGGATAAAGTCATTGTGACACAACCTAAATACTTCGAAGCTTTGAAAGACCTACTATCCGCTGACAACTTTGAAAACCTAAAAGCTTGGATGTTAGTGAAAACGGCGAATGGTGCAACAAGCTTATTGTCTGAAGACTTACGCCAAGCGGGTGCCCAATATGGCCTAGCTCTATCCGGTAGCCCGAAAGCACAAGCTGCAACAAAAGCTGCTTACTATACGGCCATTGGCATGTATGATCAAGTCATTGGAAATTACTACGGACAAAAATATTTTGGTCCAGAAGCCCGTGAAGACGTCCGTGAAATGGTTGTGCAAATGATTGAAGTGTACAAAGAACGCCTTGAAAACAATGACTGGCTTTCACAAGCAACCATTGAAAAAGCCATTGTAAAACTGGATGCCATCGATATTTTAATCGGCTATCCTGATGATTACCCTGAAATCTACACCAAACTAATTGTAGATGAAAACAAATCTTTCTTTGAAAATACTTTAGACCTTGCGGCTTTACAAGCCCAAGATGAATTCGATCGCTGGAACGGTCCCGTTGACCGTAAGCGTTGGGGAATGAGCGCGAATACCGTGAATGCTTACTACAACCCAAGTGCCAATTTAATTTGTTTCCCTGCGGCAATCCTGCAAGCACCATTTTACAGCTTAGATCAGAGCCGTAGTGAAAATTATGGAGGAATTGGCGCCGTTATCGCCCACGAAATTTCTCATGCCTTCGATAATAATGGCGCTAAATTCGATGAGCGCGGTAATTTAAATGACTGGTGGACCCAAGAAGACCTCCAACAATTTGAAAACAAAGCCCAAGCCATGATTGAATTGTGGGACGGTATCGAAATCCACGGCGGTAAAGTTAACGGAAAACTAACCGTTTCAGAAAATATCGCCGACAGCGGTGGCCTAACCGCAGCCATTCAAGCCGCTAAGCTTGAAGCAGATGCTGACTTGCCAGCCCTATTTATGAACTGGGCCCGCATCTGGTGTCAAAAAGCCCGTGACCAATACTTATCCCTGCTCCTTGCCATCGACGTCCACTCGCCAAATCCACTGCGAGCCAATATGGCACCTCGAAGCATGGATGAATTTTACCTAGCCTTTGACATCCAACCAGACGACCCAATGTACCTTCCAGAAGACCAACGCGTGATTATCTGGTAACCCCCAAATAAATATCACTGCTACAACCCCACCATAAACCTTGTCTGGACAACGTCTATGGTGGGGTTGTTTGTAGTGCTAATTTACATAATTTTTTGAATAGGGTTCTAGTAATGAATCAGACACTAAAAGACCTGCTCTTCGTCAAAACGGGAGCTGATTAGACGGAAAACAGCATTCATTTCGTCAGAACCAGAGCTGATCAGACGGAAACTGGCATTCGGTTCGTCAGATCGAGAGCTGATTAGACGGAAACTGGCATTCGGTCCGTCAGATCGAGAGCTGATCAGACGAAAACCGGCATTCATTTCGTCAGATTGAGATCCGATCAGACGGAAACCGGCATTCAGTTCGTCAGATTCCGATCCGATCAGACGAAAAAAGTCTTCATTTCGTCAGATCCAAAATCCTCTCTCATCATTATTCTATTACAACCCTGTTTTAGCCTACCGCTGCCTTTCTGACGTGAAAGTCGTTCTTACGCGTAAGTATTGTGGTCATTCTGACGTGAACAGCCACGTTACCCGTCAGAAAAGAATCTAAATAGACAAAACTCCCCCCACCAACTGTCTAATCAGCATCTGAATAGACGAACCAGCCGCCACCAATTGTCTAATCAGCTTCCAAATAGACGAACCAGCCGCCACCAATTGTATAATCACTAACCCCAACACACTCCAACAAAAAAATCCCCCAACAAACTGATTCTAATGGATTCTCAGATTTCAATAGCATGTCATAATATTCTTCGTTATAATGGATAAGTAGAAATGACATGAAAGGAAGTGAATAAGCATGAGTTATCAAGCCCTTTACCGTGTTTGGCGACCGCAAACCTTTGATGAGATGGTTGGTCAAGATATGATTGCAGAAACACTTAAAAATGCTGTCAAAAATCAACAGTTAAGCCATGCTTATTTGTTCACCGGTCCAAGGGGTACAGGGAAAACCAGTGCGGCGAAAATTTTAGCTAAAGCTGTCAACTGTCCCAATCAAGTTGACGGTAACCCTTGTAACGAATGTGAACTTTGCCAAGCCATTACCAGTGGGCAATTAAGCGATGTGAACGAAATTGATGCGGCGAGTAACAACGGGGTTGAAGAAATCCGTGACTTAAGAGATAAAGTTCGTTATGCACCGACACAAGCGGAATACAAAGTTTATATCATCGATGAAGTGCATATGTTAACCACCGCAGCATTTAATGCCTTACTCAAGACCCTAGAAGAACCACCTGAGCAAGTAATATTTGTTTTAGCTACGACTGAACCTCATAAAATTCCGGCAACCATTATTTCGCGGACGCAACGTTTTGATTTCCAAAGAATCCAAAACAATGATTTGATCAGAAGAATGGCATTTATTTTGGAAAGTGATGGGATAGATTTTGATAATGAAGCGTTAGCTGTTATTGCACGGGCATCGCATGGTGGGATGCGTGATAGCTTAAGTTTATTAGACCAATCGATTTCATATAATCGACAACGGGTAAGTACGGAGACAGCTTTACTCGTTTCGGGAAGTTTAAACCAACAAACCTTCGTCGACTATATTTTAGCTATTTATCAACAAGATAGTAACAAAGCTATCCTTCTTGTGGAAGAAGAGCTACAAAGTGGCAAGCAAGCTAGCCGTTTTATTGAAGAGTTAATTTTATTTAGTCGGGATATGTTATTAACGAAATTTTCTAAAACCAACCATACCCTCTTAACACAAGAAGAATTGGATACCATCCGCAATGAAATACCGACAGATTATTATTACCGTATGATTGATCAGCTTAATCAAGCCCAAAATCAAATGCGGTTTTCGAATCAACCGGATATTTATTTAGAAGTGACTACGATTCAGTTGGCGCAAAATGAACCGGAGATACAGGCTAAACCAACATCGAACCAGCCGTCTTCGCAAGTTCAGACCTTACAAGATCGGATACAAGAGTTGGAAGAGCAGATTGCGTTTATTCAAGCGCAATTGCAAGGACAAGAACAGCGGATTTCTGCCAATCAACAAAGCCAGCAGGTCCAAAAAGTAACTCCGATTAATGAAGCCAGCCAAAGCCAAGCCGAAGAAGAAGAAAGCCCTCAAGAAATTGAACTGACTCCTCGCAAGCGACCAAAACGTAAAAATATGGCCTATAATCTGCGAATTAACCGTGTGTATACGATTTTAAATGAAGCGACACGAAAGGATTTACAGACGACGAAAGCGCAGTGGACCAATGCGCTTAATCAAATTACACCTATCGAGCGAGCGAAATTAAGCAATAGCCAGCCGATTGCAGCCAGTCCAACGCATGTTTTAGTGAGTTTTGAAAATGAGCAATTTGCGGGTGCTTTCCAAAGTGATTCTGAATTGCGTCAACTTGTGCAAAACAACTTAGAAGAATTAACCGGGCAGAGATATTTATTTGAAGTGATCTTAGAAAGAGAATGGGGTCGGACAAGGCAAAATTATAAGATTTTGCGTGAACAAAATAACAATCAGCCGATTCCGATCGAATCGTTGGAAGAAGATGATGACGATCAAGAGCCAATCGTAGAAACAACTAACCAAGAAGAAATAGCTAGCATGCAGGACTTAATTCCGCAAGCGAGCGAGCAGATTGCGGCCTCGCCCTCGTCTTCAGCTACTAGCGAGGACACTGAAGTCGTAGATTCAACAGACTACGACCGCTACCAAGAAGACATGGACGAAGCGACACGCTTTGAGGAAGAAATTCCCGATGTCATAAAGCATGCTCAAGACCTCTTTGGTTCAGAAAATATCAATATTTTTTACGACCGCTAAGCTGAGAATAGCTTCAGCCTCTTATTTGAGTGAAAAGTGGATAAATGTTATCATAGAGTATAAATAAGAAGAATATTAAAAGAACATTAATCAACCAGCAGCGTTATTTATTTAAAGGAGTGAAGAAAACATGCGTGGAATGGGTAGTATGGGAAATATGCAAGGTATGATGCAAAAAATGCAGAAAATGCAAAAAGATATGGAGAGAGAACAGGCTGAAATTGAAGCAACTGTTTTTGAGGCGAGTGATACCAATCAATTAGTAACGGTGAAGATGACCGGTAAAAAAGAGATTGTGGAACTTGAGATTGCACCGGATTTAGTTGATCCAGATGATATTGAAATGTTACAAGATTTAGTGATTGCGACCGTGAATGATGTGATTAACAAAGTTGACGAAACAACCGCAACACGTCTAGGCAAATACACCCAAGGGTTAAACTTACCCTTTTAATAAATATCAATAGAAAGAAGCGTTGAAAGATGCAGTATCCTGCGCCAATCGCAAAATTAATTAATAGTTTTACAAAATTACCTGGTATTGGAGCAAAAACCGCTGCTCGATTAGCGTTTTATGTTATCGAAATGCAAGAAACTGATGTGACAGAATTTGCTCAAGCTTTAATCAATATTAAACGTGATTTAACGGTGTGTGATATTTGTGGAAATATCTCTGATACCAACCCTTGTCAAATTTGCCAAGATGAAAGTCGCGATCAATCGGTTGTTTTAGTCGTAGAAGATGCTCGAGATGTCATGTCGCTTGAAAGAATGCAAGAGTATCGTGGTGTGTATCATGTGCTAAATGGTGTCTTGTCACCGATGGAAGGGATTGGGCCGGAAGATTTAAATGTTCCGCAGTTAATCAATCGTTTGCACGATGAGACGATTCAAGAAGTGATTATTGCAACCAATGCTACCGCTGAAGGGGAAGCAACGGCCATGTATCTTGCGAGGCTACTTAAACCAGCAGGGATTAAGGTCACCCGTTTAGCTCATGGTTTATCAGTAGGTAGCGATATTGAATATGCAGATGAGATGACATTATACCGTGCCATTGAAGGTAGAAGAGAAATTTAACGAAGGCTTGAGAGGAAATAGGATGCAGACAGGCAAATTTGTTACCATTGAAGGGCCAGATGGAGCTGGTAAGACAACGGTAATTAAAAAGTTAGTTGAGAAATTACAGGATCGTGGATTCAACCATATATTCACAACGCGTGAACCTGGTGGGAGTGCGATTTCAGAACAAATTAGACATGTTATTTTAGACGTGGAAAATACAGCCATGGATGCCAGAACAGAAGCCTTACTTTATGCGGCTGCCAGAAGGCAACATTTAGTCGAAAAAGTCATTCCGGCTTTAGATGAAGGCAAGTTAGTGATTTGCGATCGTTTTATTGATAGCTCGTTAGCTTATCAAGGGATTGCGCGCAATATTCCAACGGCAGATATTTGGGCAATAAACCATTTTGCAATTGAAGATTATTTGCCGGATTTAACTTTACTGATAGACGTTCCGGCTGAAGTTGGTTTAGAACGCATTTATACCGCGAAAAACCAACGTCAATTTGACCGCTTAGATCAAGAAGGCTTGGATTTCCATAATCTAGTACGTAATGCTTTTCTAGCGTTTGAAAAAGAAGAAGACCGCATAGTGCTCATCAATGGTGAGCAGGCAATCGACGCTGTTGTGGCCGATTGTATAAAAGAACTTGAAAAACATCAAATTATTTAAATAATAGGGGGAATTATCATGAAATTAATTATTGCTATTGTTCAAGATCAAGACCAGAATATCCTAAGTAATGCTTTTTATGAGTCCAATATCCGTGCCACAAAATTAAGTTCAACAGGTGGCTTTTTACGAGCTGGGAATACTACTTTCTTAGTCGGAATTGAAGACGACCGTGTGGAAGAAGTTTTAGATATTATTAAACAATCATCTAAAGCAAGAGCACAATATGTTTCTTCACCAGTGAATTTAGACGTGAGCTTAGATGTTTCAGCTTCTTACCCAGTAAAAGTTGAAGTTGGCGGTGCAACTGTCTTTGTCTTACCAATTGATCAATTTCACCGCTTCTAATGTGTGATTTTTATGCTAGCAAGTGTTGATCAATATAAAGAACATATCAACGAACTGATTGCTCAAAATCAGATAGCGCATGCTTATGCTTTTACAGGCGAAGCATTTGACGACAAAGTCTTAGTGACAACATATCTTGTACAAGGGTTGGCTTGTCCTCATTTCGAAGAGGAAGGCCGACCTTGTCAGGCTTGTCGCTTTTGTCAAAAAATTGCCGACCAGCAATTTACAGATTTATTTACTTTAGACCCAGACGGGCGTACGACGCGAGTGGATCAAATTCGCGAACTTAAGGATTGGCTTAGCAAAAGTCCGCTAGAGTCAAACTTTAAGGTGGCGGTGATTCGTCAGGCAGAAACCATGAATCCAGCAGCGGCGAATGCTTTGTTAAAATTTTTAGAAGAGCCTTTTGCCAATGTCTATATTATTTTATATACACAGGCTTTGGATTCCTTATTACCAACCATTCAATCCCGTGTTCAAAATTGGCATTTCGCTAAAGCGGCTAAGTCGAGTCGGATGGAACGATTATTGGAAGCAGGTGTGACCAAACCGCATGCCAATATTATTGTTCAACTTGCGACAGATGCATTGGAACGATGGGTAGAAGGTTACCAAGTAGAGTCTTTTGATCGGTGGATTAAAGGGCTTAATTATTTTTATCAAGCATTAATGGCACGGCAGCCGCAAGCTTTTGTTGTGGTTCAAAGCCATTTAAGGGATTATTTATCCAACCAACAGGCTCAAGATGGTCTCGATTATTTAATGCTACTCAACCATTATTTACTCAAAAAACAACAAGGTTTAGCTATAAACCAAGACCAAGAAAGTTTTAAATGGTTAGATGAAGTCATCCAAAAAGTGCAACCCAATATCAAATATATTTTAGAACTCAACCAAGGTTTTTTAACCGCTAAACAACAAGTGATGGCGAATGTCAGTGGCCAGCTAGCATTTGAAGGGATTGCGGTGAGTCACTGCGATTGGCGTTAAGTTTTTTATGAAGGAGGTGTCGCTAGTGGAACAATCTGAACTTCAATTATTATTACAACACATTGAAACCGAACAAAATAAATTAAAAGATTCCATGACGGAATTAAAACGCATGATTAATCGCTTAAACGAAGAAAATAATCAATTGCGTATCCAAAATGATACCCTACTCTCACTGGTGACCGAGTCAGGCAATGAAGAAAATGCTACACAAACAGATACAACTGAAAGTAGTGAACAAAAAGCGAAAAATGGACGTGAACGTCTACAAAGTTTTTATAATGATCATATCCATGTTTGCCACCCTTATTTTGGTTCAAGACGGCAAACAGGCGAAGAGTGTATGTTCTGCCAAGCGGTTCTTGACTCACTCCAAGTAGACTAAATAAAACAACAGCAAAGAATTAAGGAGTTAAAGGCAATGACGCAATCTTCAATGGCAAATATCAGTTTAAAAGAAAATGAACGGATTGATGAATTAATTCGAGAACAATTACAAATTATTCAAAGCCGGGATTATTTTACTTTTTCTGTCGATGCGATACTGTTGGCTGATTTTATAAATGTCGCCAAAAGCAAACCGCAACGGATCATTGATTTTTGTACTGGCAATGGGGTGATCCCTTTATTGCTAAGCCACAAAACCAACAACAGCATTGAAGGCATTGACATCCAGCCTTCACTGGTTGATATGGCACAACGCTCGGTTGCCCTTAACCAACTCGAACATCAAATTCACATCCTGCAAATGGATATTAAAGACCTAAAAAAACCTGCAACTTTATATGACATCGTCTCTTGTAATCCACCTTATTTCTTGGTGGAGGACAGTGAAAAAGCCCACCATATCACATCCCACGCCATTGCCCGTCATGAAATCCATCTTAGCCTAGAAGATTGGGTCGCTAAAGCCGCGCTACTCTTGCGCGATAAAGGTAAACTCTTTTTTGTCCACCGCCCCAACCGCCTAGATGACATTATGGAAACCCTCAATAAATATTATTTTTCCATCCACAGGCTGCAATTTATCCATCCCAAAGAAGGAAAAAATGCGAATGGAATGTTGGTAGAAGCAATTTATCGCGGAGGCAAGCGAGGGGTAAAGGTTTTGCCGCCGATTGTCGTCCATGATGCGGATAATCAATATACAAAAGAAATGAAGGCTATTTATTTTGGAGAATAAGGGACATTACTTTTATGTCTTGTATTGTCAAGATCATAGTTTGTATGCAGGTTACACCAATGATTTAAAAAAACGACTCCAAGCTCATAATGAAGGCAAAGGAGCAAAATATACTAAAAGTCGCCATCGCCGTCCGGTTCATTTACTGTATGCTGAGGCTTGGCCAACAAAACAAGCCGCGATGCGGGCTGAATGGCGGTTTAAGCAATTAAAGCGCCGCGCCAAGGAAGTTTACTTAAAGCAGCAAGGTGTAAAAGAATTGTCAGCGGCAGCGGTATTTATTTTAAATGAAGAATTTTTAAAGGAGGAGGAATTGAATGCAAAAGCAGATGAGTTATCGCAATAATAGCTCTACGAGTGGGGCTTTGTATTTAGTTCCGACTCCGATTGGCAATTTGGAAGATATTACCTTACGGGCTTTGCGGATGTTAAAAGAAGTTGACTATATTTTAGCAGAAGATACTCGGCAAACGATTAAATTGTTGAATCACTTTGACATCCAGACGAAATTATATAGTTTTCATGAGCATAGTCGGACAACGGAAGTAGACCGTCACATTGAGTCCTTACAGCAAGGGCAAAGGATCGCCTTGGTTTCAGATGCAGGGATGCCTTTGATTAATGATCCTGGACATCCTTTAGTCCAAGCAGCTTTAGTCGAGGGCATTGCTGTTGTAGCTTTACCGGGTGCCAATGCCGCTTTAACGGCTTTGATTTCATCGGGTTTGGCAACAGACCGCTTCACTTACTATGGCTTTTTTCCAAGACAAGGCAAAGAACAACGTGAGTTGTTAACTTTAGTAGGCACTCGCGAGGAGACAGCTATCTTTTATGAATCACCTTATCGTTTAAAACAAACAATTGCTGCAATGCTTAAAATTTTCAAGTCAGAAACCCAAGTTGTGGTTGCCCGTGAAATCAGTAAGCAGTATGAAGAATATTTAAGGGGCAATCTTGAGGAATTGCATGAGTATTTTAAAGCCAATGACGTTAAAGGTGAAATTGTTCTTTTAGTTGAAGGTATGGGGAATCTTGTGACTGAAGAAGCTATGATTAATAGCGACCTACCTTTAAAGGAACAGGTAGAGCAGTTAATGGCAGATTTAGGCTTGTCTGCAAAAGATGCGATTAAACAAGTCGCCAAAAATCAAGCTTTGCGTAAGCAAGATGTCTATCAAGCTTACCATGAAATTGACTAGGAGTTAAACAGAGAGGAGTGGGCGATGCTGTACCTTATTAGTGGGGCGTTCGCCATGCTAGCAGTCTTTGCTTGGTATTACCGTCGTCCCTATCTACAACCAATTGTGTTTGTTATTTATGGGGTTGTGAGTTTAATTTTAGCCGTGTATCAATCCAGTAATTGGACACCGATATTTATTATTCGCTATTTTTTTATGATTATTAGTACGGTCATTATTATGGTTATGCCCGTTTTTATTTTGCTGATTATGCTTTTAATGATCTATACTTTGAGACAACAAAAACCCCTGCCATTATGGAATCGTGTCATCAATATTTTAATGATTTTATCTTTAACAGTTTTTCTTTTGTATACGCTTTGGATCATTATTAACATTAGGACCATTGATTATACCTACTTTTTCAATTTATATAGCACCATTGCCTTGTACTTTACGATATTATTTATTAGTTATTATTTATTGATTTTTGTGATTCATTTCTGGCCCCAAAAGAAACCGAGTAGTTTGATTGTTATTTTAGGCAGTGAAGTGACCAGTGAAGGAGAAATACCGAGTATTTTGAAGGAGCGCTTGGATTATGGCTATAACTACTATCATAAATATAGCCCTTTGGTCGACCAACCGATACAATTCATTGTGACGGGGGGAAAAGCGAGCCATTCACGATTGAGCGAGGCCGACTATATGGCTCAGTATTTGATTCAAAAAGGGATCCCAGCAAAAAATATCATTGTGGAGTCACAAGCAAAAAATACGAATGAAAACTTTGCTTTTATTAAGCAAATTATGGATGATATGAATATTAAGCAATCCATCACCATTATTACTAGTAAATTCCATCTGCTTCGCGCCCATTTTTTTGCTTGGAAACAGTTAATAACCGCTCATTTTATTGGTTCAAGTTCTCCGCTATTGCTTTGGCCATATGCATTGGTTCGTGAGTATATTGCCTTTATCATTTTAACGAAGGAAATTAATTTTGTTTTTTTAATTTTATTGCTAATATTAAATTAAGTTGAAAATTAGAACAGGAAAAAACAAGGAGTGTTATCAATGGCATTAAAAGATGAAGATTTCTTATTGAAACAAACGAAGGATATTGACAAAGCTTTGGAAGATCTTGGCTTAACCTATGAGGAAGAGTTAAAAGAAGATGAATGGACTGATCCGGTAGATCAATACGACTTTGATTTAAGCAGCATTGAAAAAGAAGAGGATGTCGATGTCAAACCGGCGAAGAAAAAGCCATTTTGGAAAAGATAATGAAACGTTGTGAATGGATTCAAGACAAACCTGATTTCTACGTTGATTACCATGATCATGTATGGGGGAAGCCGGAACATAACGACCGCCAATTATTTAAATGGTTAATTCTTGAAATGTTTCATATCGGCCTATCTTGGCAACTTGTCTTATCTAAAGAAGAGAATTTTGCCAAAGCCTTCGATGATTATGATTATCAACTGATTGCTCGCTATAATGAGGCCGATATTTTACGTTTAATGGATGATGCAGGCATCATTCGCCACCGTAAAAAAATTGAAGCGGCCATCCAAAATGCCAAAGCCTTTTTAGGCCTTCAAGCAGAGTGGGGAAGTTTTAATGCCTTTATCTGGCATTTCACCAATGGTGAGACGGTCTTTCGTTTTAAAAATGAACCCATGAAAGCTTCGTCAGATTTAAGTGATCAAGTGACAGCCATCCTTAAGCAAGCAGGCTTTAATTTTTTAGGCAGTGTGACCGTCTATTCTTATTTACAAGCAATCGGGATGATTAATGACCATGATTGGGATTGTGAATTTAGGTAAAAAGACTAAATTCAAAGACTAAGGAGGTACAATCAATTTGGCGTTTTTTGGCAATATTGATTTTAATGATTTAACAGAAACAGAACGTTACATCTATGATTTTATGACGAGTAATAGTAATAAAATACCCTACATGCGTGTTCGCGAAATTGCCGATGAATCGCATACCTCAGCGTCATCGGTCATGCGTTTTATACGTAAATTGGGCTATGAGAGTTTTACTGACTTTCGTTCGCACTATCAAACATCAAAATTAGAACTCAATGACTTACTTGATGGCATGACTTTTTTAGATAAGGACAACTTTCCCAATGATTTGGCCGCCAAAATTCGGCAAATCGCCTTACTTATTCGCGATTGCGAAAATATTATTTTTGTAGGCATCGGCTCATCTGGTTCGATATGCCAGTACGCTGAGCGTCGCTTTGCCTTGTTAGGCTACAATACCTATGCAATGACCGACCCAACCTACCCTGTTTTCGCTAAATTAAGAAATACGTCCAATAATGTGGTGGTCATGCTGTCCATTTCAGGCGCAACAACTGAGTTGTTGGAACTCGCCAATGCCTTTAAAACCAAACGTGACTTTACCACGGTTGCTATTACAGGCGCAGCAGAAAGTCCACTCGCTAAAATGTCTGAACATGTTCTTCACTACCGGGTAGAGCGAAGAACCTTGCATCGATTTGAGGATATTAGCAGCCAAATTCCTAGTATCTTTCTAATTGAGTCACTCTCAGAGGCCGTTCTTCAACTCGAAGACCCAACCCCCTCTGAATAAATATCCCTGCAACAAAAACAATTTATTAAAAAAACGGCAGTCTGACGGCGCTACAATTTTCGTCAGCTGCCGCTTTTTTGTGCGGTAACAAAGGTTTTAAATCTTCTGGTACAACTTGTACCAGACTGACACTTATTTCTTTATCTCGAATCTTTACCTAAATAGCGAACTCAGATTGTTTAAAGAACTAGCTCAACCTATACTGGGAGGTAAAGGATGTGAGAGTTATGCAAGAAAATAAAAAACAAATGCCCGCAGATTTCCTATGGGGCGGGGCAGTTGCAGCTCACCAAATCGAAGGTGGCTGGAATGCTGATGGCAAAGGTATGTCTATTGCGGATGTTATGACAGGAGGCGCCAATGGTGTCGCTCGTGAAATTACAGATGGGATTGTAGAAGGTAAATACTACCCAAACCATGAAGCCATTGATTTTTATCACCGTTACAAAGAAGATATTCAGTTATTTAAAGAGTTAGGGCTAAAAGCTTTTAGAACTTCGATCAATTGGACACGTATTTTTCCTAAGGGAGATGAAACAAGTCCTAATGAAGCAGGTTTACAATTTTATGATGACTTATTCGATGAATTATTAGCAGCAGGAATTGAACCAATTATTACACTATCGCATTTTGAAATCCCTTATCATTTATATAAGGAATATGGTGGCTTTAGAAATAAAAAACTAATTGATTTCTTTACGCATTTCGCAGAAACCGTTATGACGCGCTATAAAGATAAAGTGAAGTATTGGATGACCTTTAATGAAATTAATAACCAAGCCGATGGACAACATGATTTACATGTTTGGACAAACTCTGCTATTCGCTTCGAAGAAGGTGAAAACAAAGAAGAAATTATTTATCAGGCTGGATTAAATGAGCTGATTGCTAGTGCCAAAGTCGTAAAATTAGGCCATGAGATTAATCCTAATTTTGAAATAGGCTGTATGATGGCTTATGTTCCTATCTACCCTTATTCAAGTAATCCAGATGATCAAATGGCGGCTTTAAAAACAATGCAACGTCGTTTCTTCTACAGTGATATTCATGTGCGAGGTGAAATTCCAGCTTATATTTTAAATGAATGGGAACGTAAAAATTATCAAATCGATTATAGTCAAGAAGAGCTGGATGCTTTAAAAAATGGAAAAGTTGACTATATTGGATTTTCTTACTATATGTCAGGGACTGTGACAGCCATTGATGCCTTAGCTGGCCAAGCTATTTCAGATTACCCTAATGCTAAAATGTTAGCTAATCCATTTGTTAAAGCGAGTGACTGGGGCTGGCAAATAGATCCTGTTGGTCTACGTTATACGCTGAATCTGATTTATGAGCGCTACAATTTGCCGTTATTTATTGTGGAGAATGGTTTTGGTGCTTACGATAAAAAAGATGCGGATGGAAAAGTCCATGATGATTACCGCGTGGCCTATCTCAAGGCTCATATTGAAGCCATGAAAGCCAGTGTGTTAGAAGATGGCGTCGATTTAATTGGTTATACGCCTTGGGGGATCATTGATATTGTCAGCTTTGGGACAGGTGAGATGGAAAAACGTTATGGTATGATATATGTCGATAAAGACAATCAAGGTAACGGAACATTGGATCGTTCGAAAAAAGAATCCTTTAAGTGGTATCAAGAAGTCATTGCCTCAAATGGTGAAAAGCTTTAATCTATCAATACAACATGGGTCAGGCTCATCGCTGGTACAAAGTGTACCGCGATGAAGTCTGGTCTCAATATGATGAAACCAAAATCAATAGGGCGGTCATCTATTGTTTACCCAATGGAGATAAAATATACTAGGTCTAACAATAAGAAAGAAAGCGGTTAAATGAAAATTTAAACGTTTAAATAAAAACTATGACAGATAAAAGAACCACGATCAAAGATATCGCCCGCAAAGCAAATGTCTCTATTGCGACCGTATCAAATGTGTTAAATGATATTGATGTCGTAAAACCAAAAACAAAGCAGCGTGTGTTGGCTATTGCTGAACAATTAAATTACATTCCCAATTTACGAGCGAAACAGCTTCAATCAGGCGAGACCAAAATGATTGGCTTTTTTTGCAACTCGATTAGTGGTC
Source organism: Fundicoccus sp. Sow4_H7 (assembly GCF_052115865.1). Classification (NCBI taxonomy): domain Bacteria; kingdom Bacillati; phylum Bacillota; class Bacilli; order Lactobacillales; family Aerococcaceae; genus Fundicoccus; species Fundicoccus sp. Sow4_H7. Next base: position 40,721 of record NZ_JBQKME010000006.1, read on the forward strand.
CTTACTTTAATCCTTTAGTAGAGTCGGTGGCTAAAGTTGCAGAAGCCAACGGTTACGGGATTAATATTTTATTATCAAATGATCAAAATATGCTGAGGCGAAATATTTTAGGCAATCTCGTCGATGGCATTATTGGTTTTGAAGACCTGATTTCAAACCGTGAGCTACAGCTACTAAAAACCAATCGCATTAAAGCGGTATTTATTGATCGGATGATTCAAGATGAAACGATTGGCAGTGTGACCTTTGATTCTTTTCAAAAAGGGAAGGAACTAACGGAATATTTAATTCAACAAGGTCATCAAAAAATTGGCTTTATTTTAGGAAAAGTCGGTATTTATGATAGCAATGAACGCTATAAAGGCTTTTTAACAGCGATGGATGCAGCCGGCTTATCCGTTGACAGCGAGCATATTTATCATGGTGAATTTGAATTAGAACCAGCCTATCAATGTCTGACGGATTTTTTAAAAACAACCCCCTCGAATAAATATCCCACTGCGATTATTGCAGGCAATGATTTGAGTGCTATTGGAGCCTATAAAGCCATATGCGACTTTCAATTAAGGGTACCGGAAGATATAAGTCTCGTGAGTTTTGATGGTTTTGATTTAGAAGCCAATGAACGACCAAATTTAACTGGTATTCATAATCCGATTTATGAACAGGCACGTTTATCCGTGGAACACTTGATTGCAATGATTCATCGGGAAAAAACTGGCGAAGCCATCACGATTAAAGGGCATTTTGTAGAAGGTGATACTGTGGGCCAAATGATGAAGGAGAGATGACATGTACATTGGAATAGATGTCGGTGGTACAACCATTAAGTATAGTTTACTAACGACACAAGGTGAGGTGATTGATAAACAAAGTGTTTCAACACCTAAAGAAAGAACAGATTTTATTGATGAATTAGTTAAGATTATTAACGATTTAAGTCAAGCAGAAAAAGTAGACGGAATTGGCATTAGCATGCCAGGTATTGTCCGCCAAGATGGCTATCTGATAACGGCTGGTTCGATTAAAGCCCTGGATGATTTTCCATTGCGGGACACCTTATTAGAACGAACAAACCATCAATATGACATTGTGATTGAAAATGATGCGAATGCGGTGGCTTTTGCTGAAAAATGGATTGGTAACGCACAAGGTGTTGATAATTATGTGTGTTTAGTTTTAGGGACAGGTGTCGGTGGTGGCATTGTGATTAATGGTGATATTTATAGAGGGGCTCATGGTATGGCAGGTGAATTTGGTTGGATGTTGATTGACCACTTACCTGAAGAAGGCAATATTGAAGCGGCTTCCGTTAATTATCATTCCGCAGTCGTTTTAGGTTTATGCCAGCAATACAATGAATTAAAAGCCAAAGACAATCCAAGTTTTGAGCCGATCAATGATGCCCGTATTATTTTTGATTCAGAAGAAACGGATCCGATTGCGGCAATGGTCTTAAAGCATTTTTACCGTGATATTGCGATTACTATTTTAAATCTCTATGCCAATTTCGATCCAGCTTTAGTCTTGATTGGTGGTGCTATCAGCACGAATGCCCATTTTATGGATCGTTTACGAGAAACAGTCGATGATTATAGTCGACGACACAACAGTATTGCTTATGTAATGGGGAAAACGATTGGGCCCATCAAAGCAACACATTTACAAAATGATGCCGGTATGATTGGTGCTGTCTACCGCTTGCATCAAGAGAAGGGAGAGTAACCAATGAATGTAGCAACGAAACCAAAACGAACTGAACGCCTTAAACGTTGGTTTAAGCAGTTTTTCGAGCAATGGGAATTGCAAACCATGGTATGGCCAGGCGTTATTTTTATGGTGATTTTTAACTTTATTCCTATTTATGGCTTATCAATTGCGTTTAAAAGTTACACCGTTATGGATACCATGCAAACAGCCCCTTGGGTAGGTTTTGATAACTTTGAAATTATATTAAAAGATAAATTTTTCTGGGATTCAGTTGTTAATACTTTAGCCATTAGTTTTCTAAAAATAATTATCGGTTTTGCTTTACCGATTATATTGGCTATCATGATTTTTGAACTTCGACAAGGACCTTTTAAAAAACTTGTTCAAACCATCTCTTACATGCCTTATTTTCTTTCATGGATTGTATTAGGTGGGATGCTGATTAACTGGTTATCGACAACAGGCTTGTTAAATACGATTTTAGCAGGACTTGGTTTTGAAATCCGTAATCAGAATTATTTATTAGATGCGGATAATTATTATTGGATCGCGGTTTTATCTGACATTTGGAAGAATACGGGTTGGGGGACGATTTTATATTTAGCCACCCTTTCTAAAATCGATCCAACCTATTATGAGGCGGCAAAAATCGATGGAGCGAGCCGGATGCAGCAGACGACGAGAATTACTCTGCCGATGTTGCGAGGTATTATTAGTTTGAATCTGATTTTAACGATTTCTGGCTTGTTAGGCTCTAACTTGGATCAAACGATGGTATTGATTAATAGTCAAAACCGTTCGAAAGCGGAAGTCATTAACTCTTATGTGTTTGATATGGGGATTGCGCAAGGTGACTTCTCATATGCGACCGCTGTTGGTTTAGGTGTGTCACTTGTTTCGGTTATTTTGTTAATTATTTCTAACCAAATGACCAAACGCTTGAATGACAATACGTCGGTCTTATAGAAAGGAGACTATCCATGGAAAGAAAAAGAATGAAGCAAGATTGGGATAGTCGTATATTTGATTTTGTTAATATCCTTATCCTTATTATATTTACTTTAATTATTGTGGTTCCCTTATGGAATGTGGTGATTTCATCGTTTGCAACTGGGCAAACCTTGGCTAAAGGAGACTTTGTCTTTTTACCGGATGAACTGTCATTAAATAATTATAAAACGGTCTTACGTGACGATAGTATTTTACGTGCCTTCTTTATTTCGGTTGCTAAAACATTAATTGGTGTGCTAACACACGTCTTCTTTTGTGCCATGATGGCCTATCCAATGAGTAAGCCTAACTTAAAAGGTCGTAAACTTTATTCAGCAATGGGCATTACAACCATGTTCTTTGGGGGCGGGATGATTCCAACTTACCTCTTAATTCGTTCATTAGGCTTATTGAATAGTTTTTGGGTTTATATCATTCCGGCTATGTTAAGTTACTATGACGTTATTATTTTAATGAACTTCTTTAGAAATATCCCTGATTCACTTGAAGAGTCAGCAATGATTGATGGGGCAGGCTTCTGGCGGATTTTCTTAAGGATTATCTTACCCTTATCCAAACCATCCTTAGCAACAATTGCTTTATTTAATGGAGTTAACCAATGGAATGATTTTATGACGGCTCGACTTTACATTACCGACCGTTCACTTTATCCATTGCAAATGCGTCTATATGAAATTATCGTACAGTCACAAACGACCAATGCACAAAATATTGGTACGGCTGTTGCGCAAACTACAACGAAAGGAGTTCAATTAGCTACTATTGTTATAACAACTGTTCCAATTATTTTGATTTATCCATTACTACAAAAATACTTTATTTCAGGTATGATGGTCGGCGCTGTGAAAGAATAATGATATTTATTTAGGAGGAAAAAAGATGAAAAAAAGCAAATTAATGTTGATGCTAGGATCCGCTGCTTTGTTATTGGCAGCTTGTGGAAATGGCGGCAATGAAACAGCTAGCAGTGAATCGGTTGAACCAACTGAAGCAACAGAAGTAGCGGAAACAACTGCGGATGCGGATGCTGAAACGGAAGGCAAAGATGTGGATGGACGCTATACCTTAGATCCAGAAACGCCTGCTTGGCAGTTAGATACAAAAGAAGACATAACCGAATTAACTTGGTATGTAAACGCTGACTGGTGGAATGATTCATGGGGCGAAGATACGGTTACACGTCAAATGGAAGAAGATTTAAATGTACGTATTAAATTTATTAAAGGTGACGATACGAATTTAAACACCATGTTCTCAAGTGGGGACATGGCTGATATTGTAACTATTTTTGACGCAAACTCACAAGTGGCACAACGTGCTTCAACTTGGGCGTATCCATTAGCAGAATTAGCTGACGAATATGATCCATATTGGCATGAAGTGGCGGCAGAAGATACCGTTAATTGGTTCCAATTAGATGATGGTAATACTTATGGTTATCCGAACTATTCCAATACAGCTGCTGACTACGAAAGTGGTTTGATTCCATCGAATACCAACTTCCTGATTCGTAAAGATGTGTATGAAGCGCTAGGCGAACCAGAATTTGGTACTTATGAAGAATTTAGAGAGTCAATGGAAGCTATTAGTGAAGAGTTTCCAGATTTAATTCCATTTGGTTTTAATGCTTTAGGTGAAGGAACAGGTTCATTGAGCGATGTCTTCCAAGATTTCATTGGTGTGCCTCTAGCCGATGAAGATGGTAATTTCTACAACCGTAATTTAGATGAAGAATATTTACGTTGGTTAGAAACATTTAATTTAGTCTTTAGAGATGGCAACATTAACGACGACAGTTTTGCCGATGACGGAACCGCATTTGAAGAAAAAGTTCAAACTGGTCAATATGCAACCATTATGGCTGCTGGAACCGCTCAAATGAGTGGATTCTTACAAGACTGGATGTCATTCAACCCTGAAGGACAATATATCGGAATTGATGGTCCTCAAAGTAGTTTAGGTAACGAACCTACCTTGAATCAAAGTGGTATTTCTGGATGGATGATTAACTTTATTAGTAAAGAAACAGAATCACCTGAAAAAGCGATCCAAATCTTTACTTATTTGCAAAGTGAATACGGTGGTATTTTAACCAACTTTGGTATTGAAGGCGAAACCTTCCAATACGATGATGAAGGTGCGATTGAATTACTTCCTGAAATTCAAGAAGTTAAAGATAGCGATTCAGAACGTTATAAAACAGAGTATCGTTTAAGTGAATTTATTTTCTTTGGTCATGACAAATATCAAGCATATGCAAGTGAGTCTACACAAACACCAGCCTTAATCCAACCACGTGAATGGGGCTTAGGCAAATTATATCCTCACTTTATATTAGAAAATATTAACCCAGACCAAGGTAGCGCAGAAGCAAGAAGCTTATCTGCGATTGATAAACAATGGCCAACAAATATGGTTGGGATGATTCGTGCACAATCTGATGAACAATTTGATCAACAGTTAGCCGAATACCAAAAATTCTTAGAAGATAACAACTGGGAAGACATTGTTAAAGTTCGTTCTGAAAAAATGGCAGAAAACCGTGAACGTTTAGGCCTTGAATAGAATAAAGTATTAAAGACCATGGGAGGTTTGTAGGAATGAAAGAATTTTTTAGTGTAGATGGGCAAGTCTTTAAGTTTTTAACTGCTGCTTTTCAGCTGTTAACCTTAAACTTAATAACCCTGTTATTTTGCCTACCTATAATAACGATTTTCAGTTCATTTACAGCAGCCTTCCATGTTTTATTTGCGATACAAGAACAAAAAGAAGTAGCCGTTTGGCGAGTCTTTTGGGCTCATTTCAAAGCGAACATCAAACACACTATGGCAATTAACGTACTGGTCGTTATCCTAATCGGCTTTCTAGGCGTATTAACCTATCAACTCGGTGATTCCATCATGAGTTTTCCGATAATGCTCCTCTTAGCTTTTTGTCTCATCGTGATTTTAACGCTAGCCATGACCGTCGGTCATACAAGCAAACGATCAACGATAAAAGAAGCCGTTAACCAATCTTTACTGCTTGACCTAAAGTATACCGGCTTTTTCGCCTTAGCTTTTAGTGCCTTTGTCATTTGGTTTTTGATTCCAATCTTTTTACCACGGCTGGCTTTTTTATGGTTTTTCTTTAGCCTTAGCTTGCCCATGTTTCTTAGCGCAAAGATTTATCAATATGCACTGATACATTTAACGAAAAAAATTCAAGAATAAGACAGGTGATTTCATGACACAGCTAAAGCTTGCGATAATAAGTAACGAATCCGGCTTTTTCCAACCACTTAACACAAGCCAAACACAAACGACCAAACCAACCATTCAAATAAATATCACTGAAAGTTTCCAGACAATGGATGGTTTTGGTGCTTCGTTTACGGATTCAGCAGCTTACTTATTAGATCAAGTTCTATCCAATGAAAAACGTGATCAAGTAATGAAAGAGTTATTTGATGCAGAGGACGGTATTCGCTTATCTCTCATACGTAACCCAATGGGTGCCAGCGATTATGCACGGACGATTTATTCTTATAATGATTTAGAAGAAAACGAAGTCGATCCAGAACAAAAGTATTTTTCAATTGCCCACGATGAAGAAAGCATTGTCCCTTTGTCACAGCAAGCGCTAGAAATAAATCCGCAGCTCAAATTTATGGCAAGTCCATGGAGTGCTCCAGGCTGGATGAAAACAACCGGTTCAATGAAAGGCGGGCAATTGCTAGAAGAGTTTTACGCTTCCTATGCCTTGTATTTTGTAAAATATGTTCAAGCTTATCAAGAAAAAGGAATCGAAATTTTTGCGGTCACCCCACAAAACGAGGCCTTATATGAACCTTTCCATTACCCAAGCATGCTGATGAAAGCGCCCGAGCAAGTTGTTTTTGTGCGTGACTATTTGAAACCAGCCTTTGAAAAAGCAGGTCTGTCGACAAAAATTTTCGGCTATGACCATAACTGGGACCGCATTGACTATCCACTGGAGCTCCTTGACAATGCCTATGATGCTTTTGACGGCATCGCTTGGCACTGGTATGGCGGTAGACCAATCAGCCAAACAAGAGTTGCCAATATTTTCCCGGACAAAGAAATCCACTTTACCGAAGGATCAGGTGGCGAATGGATTCCTGCCTTTGAACCAGCATTCTCAAATTTAATGCGAACCGGCATCAACATTTTACGCAATGGTTCACAGTCATTTATTTTATGGAACATGGCTTTGGACGAAAAAAATGGCCCCACCGTGCCAGGCTTTGGCAAATCCACTTGCCGCGGCCTTGTCACCGTCAATCAAGCGACCAAAGACTATGAACTAACGCTAGATTACTACGGTTTAGGTCATTTTAGTAAATATCTCCAAGATAAAGCGGTGCGAATCGATAGCCAGTCGGATGTTGAGGGTATTTTAACCGTCGCATTTCTAAATCCTGATGGCAGTGTGGTTGCCGTTGTCTTTAATGATAATGAAGCAGCAGAAGAATGTCGTGTGAATTTGGGTGACGATCAAAGTATCGCATTTACCCTTGAAGCAAAAACCGCTGCAACACTACTGTTGACGGTTTAAGTTATAGTTAAAAACGATCTAATAAGAGGGGCAGTCCTAATTATTAGATCGTTTCTTTTGTTATTGGATTTATGGGTCACCTCAGATGCAGCTTCAACTGTCTAATTAGTTGTCGATTAGACGAAAGTCGGACTCCCAACCGTCAGATTAGTCGTCGATCAGACGAAAGTTGGACTCCCAACCGTCTGATCAGTTGTTGATCAGACGAAAGTCGGACACCGAACCGTCAGATTAGTCGTTGATCAGACGAAAGTCGGACACCGAACCGTCAGATTAGTCGTTGATCAGACGAAAGTCGGACACCGAACCGTCAGATTAGTCGTTGATCAGACGAAAGTTGGACTCCCAACCGTCAGATTAGTTGTCGATCAGACGAAAGTTGGACACCGAACCGTCTGATCAACCGTTGATCAGACAGTTCACAAGCCAGCAACTGTCTATTCAAGCAATAACAAGCGTGCAATTTCCTCTGTCTATCCAATTGATACACAAAAAGTCCAAACTTTTAAATAGTAGTGTTGCACACATCGAACAATCAGCGATTTAGCGCTAAAAGTTCGATTAGCAAGCCTGGTCTGGATGCTGTAGCTGTTCATGCTTTAGCATGCGACAGATACAGGATGCTAAAGCAACAAGGCCAGACGGTTTCACTATCATTTAAAAGTTTGGACTTTTGGAGTATGAGTAATTATTTACGTCTTAATTCAACTAAAATATCTTGTAATAATTCTTTTTCAGTTGGTCCAGCAGGTTCTGCAGGAGCATCATCGTCAATCAAGTTTTTACCTTGTGCACGACCTAACGCTTTAAGTGTAAAGAATAAAAGCGTTGCGATTAATAAGAAGTTAATAATTGCCTGAATGAAAGAACCGATACCGAGCGTCGTATTCCCAATTGATAAAGTCAACTCAGATACATCTGCTTGACCTGTCAGAGCGACAATAATTGGCATAAAGATATCATCGACTAAACTCGAAACGATGCTTGTAAAAGCAGTACCCATGATAATACCGGTTGCTAATTGAACGATATTATCATTTGCAATAAATTTCTTAAATTGTGACCACATTTCTGTTTCCTCCTCATTGTGTCTTGGAATAAATATATCAGAAATCACTTTTAATGTATAGCAATAAGTTGTCCTAAGGATAAAAACAAATAAGGAGTAATTAATCTATTTAATAATCAATTCTTTCTGATGTAATGTTCGATAGGAAAGTCATTTGAATCGATTAACCATTCACCACTTGTGATTAATCGGCTCCACTCATAACCTAGGAAGGGACCACTTGTTAAACCTGATGACCCCAGACCACTAACTGCCCAAACATTTTCTAAATGAGGCACTTGTCCAACTAAAACACCGTAATCAGCTGTAAAAGCCCGTGTCCCAACGCGAGTTGAAGCTGTTTCATAGTCGTCAATATCAGGAAAGTATGCCTTCGCTTCGTCTCTCAATCCAGCCAAAACCCCCTCATCTACGTCCAAGTTAAAGCCCATATCATCTTCGTGACTTGCCCCAATCACAATCTGCCCATCCACATTAGGAATAATGTCAATCCCAGCATCCGGCATCACGACTGGCCAGTTATTGCCCACCCAATCCTCTCGGTAAATACTAAATAATTGACCTTTTTGAGGCTTAATATCTACGGTATAGCCTAATGGTTCTAATAATGACGCCAACCAAGCGCCACTGGATAATAAAATTTTATCATAAATTTTTTCGTTTTCTTCATCCCAAACGATTTTAACTGCCTGTCCATCGTTCAATACAAGCTTAGCTCGTTTATTTATAATCCTACCTCCCGCCTGTAAAACAGCCTGATGTAAGCTTTGAATAATAGCAGCACCATCGGCACGACCTCCACCTGAAACATAAGTCGCACCAAAAGGAGCTTCTATAAAGGGGAAATACTCTTTTACCTCTTCGCTAGACAAAGTCTTAACCGTCCCAATCGATGGTGAGTCAGCCAGCTTTGCTTCTGCCATTTCTAAGTCACGCGCTAATTTTTTCTTCTTGTTACGGATCAATAAGGCGCCAGTTTCTTGAAACAAGCCTTCTGTGTCAAAGCCATCCGCTGCTAAATCAGCCATTATTTGCCGATAAAACTCAGCCCCTCTAGAAACCAATAAATACCACGGTTTATTACGTCTTTGTGTAAACCACGGGCAAATAATCCCAGCCGCCGCCTTCGTTGCTTGCCCACTTCCTTCATCAAACAAAGTCACCTGATAGCCCGCTCGACTCAAATAATATGCCGCCGCCGAACCCACAATCCCTCCGCCAACAATTGCAATTCCCATAAAATCCTTCTTTCTAATAAATATCCCCGTCTCCTATACAATATTGTAATCCAACTTTTTCAGCTTGCAAAGACATAAAAATTGTCATATTCAAGAAAATCTTGTCGAATTTGCTCAATAACTACTGACAAATAATCCTATAAAGGTATAATGAAGTCGTATAATGAAAGGCAGGGAGATTAATAAAAAAATGAGAAATAGGCAAAAGTTCGGTTTTAGCGAGAATGGAACTTATGTGAGTGTCGTTATCGCAGCTTCATTAATGATGGCAGGGTCATTAGGCCTTAATATGAATACTGCCGGTGTATTCATCCTTCCGCTGGTAGAATCAATGGAAATAGCGGTAGCTTCTGTTTCTTTTCACGTGACATTGATTACCTTAGGTGGAGCGTTAGGGGGATTTATTGTTCCGGGACTTATTCGTCGTTTTGATTTTCGCCAAGTGCTTTTAATAGCCACTTTAATAACAGTGGCGATGACTTATTTAATGGGACAGACCAATGATATTTATTGGTTTTATGTGTTTAGTTTTGTTCGAGGGATTGTCACATCCTTTTTCAATGTGATTGCTGTACAAGAGTTAATTAATCGTTGGTTTATCAAACACCATGGCGTGATTACCAGTTTAGTTTTAAGTTTTAGTGGAGTTGCAGGAGCAGTATTATCACCGCTTTTAACTCAAGTTGTAGCGCATTATGGTATTGAAGTTGGTTATACGGTACAAGCTCTTCTTTTCTTATTGCTTAATCTCCCAGGAATTCTTTTACCATACTCTCTTGATCCAAGAGATAGAGGCATGAGAATTTATGGTGAAGAATCTGCAAGTGAAGTAGTGAAAACAGAAGTAGCGCCGACGGCTCTTAACTTATCGCAAAGAAAAACGGTCAATTGGAATATCGTTCATCTGTTAGTATTTTCATTTATCGGGACCGCTCTAACAGGCCTATATCAACATTTAAACAGTATGGGAAATGAATTTGGGATGAATCCTGCACAAGCCTCTTTGCTTGTATCGCTGTGTATGATTGGGAATATCGTATTTAAATTGATTATCGGTTGGTTATCCGATATGAAAAATCCAATTTTTGCATCGGTTAGCATGTTAGGGCTGACGTTAATAGGGTTATTTATTTTCTGGACAGATGCTAATTTCAGCCTCCTTTATTTTGGAAGTTTAATTTTTGGTGCTGTATTTAGTATTTCGAATGTAGGCCGTAATTTATTAGCAGTGAATAGTTTGCCTGCAGATACATTTACCCGTGTCTTTCCAACCATTAATTTTGTGGCCAGTATCGGTGGTGCAATCATGATTAGTGTTTATGGGGCGCTTTATGACTATGCCCAAAGTTATCAACTTGCCATTATTGTCTCCATTGTTATGACAATTATCGGAGTTATTTCAACGGTATTAATAAAACTACATCCTTTAAAGACAAATAAATAAATAAAGTAAAACCGCGCTAACGCTGTAATGAAACAGAAGTTAGCACGGTTTTTGATTGCTTAAAAGCGATATTTATTAATCAGTCGTTGGGTGGTTGGATGAGATAGTAAGAGTTTTAAAACAACAGTATTAAGTACTAAAGAAATAGCATTTTTAATAATACGGGCTGGCATGAAGACCAACCAAGCTTGTCCATACATGATACGAATCCATAAGGAATTAAAGCCGAGATTCACAATCAGGGTAACTAAGAGGACAGTTATAAAAACACGTAGCCAAGTTGTATCTTTGCGCCATAACATGAGGCCGTATATAAAGCCACCTAAGGCAGCACTAAAAGTAAAACCAATGAAAAATTGATAGCCTTTCATGGAGGTTGTAATTAAATCGGCTGCAACCCCGACAATCATGGCATACCAAGGTCCAAATAAAGCACCTGTTAACGCTGCCCCAATAAAACCTACACCAAATTCAACATACTGACCGTAGGAAAAAGCAGGGATAAATGCGAATATGATGCGAAAGGCAAGAACAACGGCTAAAGTAGTGATATTTATTGTGGATAATTTTCCCTGTTGATAAGAATTATTTTTTTTGTTCATTTTATACTCTCCTTGACATGAGAGCTACATGATTCATGCAGCGAATGCAAAATAAGGTCGCAACATTTTGTCTTCGTTTGATAGCAACATTCCATCTATCAACACTTAACGCCTTATTTCTACTCTGTCTTTTATTTTTTATTTATTTTGTTTAACGAAATTCGTTATACGGCGGATGGCTTCTTCTAAGTCGGACATCTTTGTAGCATAGCTTAATCTAAAGTAACCTTTACCTGCATCACCAAAACCAGAACCTGGAACCACCCCCACTTTTGCCTCATGCGCCAAAGCAAGGCAAAAATCCAAATCAGATCCATTAAACCATTGCGGGACTTTAATAAATAAATAAAAAGCTCCTTCGGGGTTGGATAGCTCAAAACCAAGTTCGTCAAAGGCTTTAACTAAATAATTACGGCGTTTTAAATATTCTTCCCGCATCATACGGCTGTCTTCATCGCAATCATTGTAGGCTTTGATGCTGGCATATTGCATTTGAGTATTGGGAGTGTTGATGGTTGCTTGGTGGACTTTATATAGCTCCTTTAAAATTTCCTTTGGACCGGCAATAAAGCCACTGCGCCATCCAGTCATAGCATGTGATTTGACAAGACCATTAATTAAAAGGGTTCTTTCGGGATATAGAGTCGCAACCGATACATGGTCGGCTTCATAGGTTAATTCGGCATAAATCTCATCCGAAACAATGTACAGTTGATGGGCTCTAGCGACTTCAACGATGGCTTCAAGTTCAGTCCGACTATAGGTAACACCGGTTGGATTGGTTGGGAAGTTGAGCAGTAGTACCTTGGTTTCAGGATGTTCTTTTAAACTAGCTTCGATATGCTCTGGTGTTAGTTTAAAGGCATTATTGCTGACATCAATGGTAACTAAAGAACCGTTGGCTAGGGCAACATGGGTTTTGTAAATAACGTAATTAGGGCTTGGCGTAATGACTTTATCACCAGGATTGAGTAAGGTTAAAAAAGAAGCAAAGAGCGCTTGCGTTGCTCCATGTGTCACGATAATTTCACTTTCAGGATCATAGCTGAGTTGATAATGACGTTGTATAAAATTGGCAATGGCTTGACGTAATTCGAGTAAACCACTGGAATGGGTATATCCATTGCTCTTATGCTGAATGGCATCGATTGCTGCTTTTTTAATGGCAGTTGGAGTTGGGAAATCGGGTTCTCCAATTGTGAGATAGATGAGATCATCAATCGATTTAATTTGTTCATTAAAAGCGCGGATAGGACTTGAAGTTATGCCTGCAAGATTTTGATTGAGTATATAATTTTCCATAAAACACCGCCTTTAGTTTTAATCAGTTTAACACATTCAAGATGAAAGCAACATATGAGAGTGAAAAATGGTGAAGACTGTAAGGGTGTGTGTCTGTTATGAGGGGAAAGGGCATGGCTTTTTTCTTGTTAGCAAAGAAACAATTATTCGTTTTTTGTGTGTTTTGTTGAACGCGTCCCCCCTAAATCAAAAATGTGTAAATTAATTGCCACGTCCTCTCAACGAGTACCCAAAGTGTCCCTCGTTTTCTCAACGAGTACCCAAAGTGTCCCTCGTTTTCTTAACGAGTACCCAAAGTGTCCCTCGTTTTTCTGACGAGTACCCAAAGTGTCCCTCGTTTTCTCAACGAGTACCCAAAGTGTCCCTCGTTTTTCTGACGAGTAGCCAAAGTGTCCCTCGTTTTCTCAACGAGTACCCAAAGTGTTCCTCGTTTTTTTAACGAGTATCCAAAGTGTCCCTCGTTTTTTTTAACGAGTACCCAAAGTGTCCCTCGTTTTTTTAACGAGTATCCAAAGTGTCCCTCGTTTTCTCAACGAGTAGCCAAAGTGTCCCTCGTTTTTTTAACGAGTACCCAAAGTGTCCCTCGTTTTCTCAACGAGTACCCAAAGTGTTCCTCGTTTTCTCAACGAGTACCCAAAGTGTCCCTCGTTTACTTAACGAGTACCCAAAGTGTCCCTCGTTTTCTTAACGAGTACCCAAAGTGTCCCTCGTTTTTCCAACGAGTATCCAAAGTGTCCCTCGTTTACTTAACGAGTACCCAAAGTGTCCCTCGTTTTCTCAACGAGTACATAAAGGGATACTCGTCATCTATAAAAGTTACAATAAGATTACCCAATTTGTTGCACGTAACTTTCCCCAGTTACAAAAACAATTGAGGTAATCTTTTTTGATATAATTATTCCATTAGGAGGAATGATTATGTCAGAGATTGCAAAGATCACAATAACATCATTAGATGATTTATCCAGGTTAAGTGAATGGTATCAGAAAGGAGAAATTAAATTGAATCTATCAAAGATTTCACGTGAATTAAACTGTGACCGAAAAACAGTTAAGAAGAGATTAGAAGGCGTAATACCAAAGACGACATGAAAGAGAAAAAAGTATTTAGATGATTTTAAACCACTGATGCTTTCCTACCTTTATGATTCACCGCGTCATTTCAGCTATATTGATCACCTTTTTTATTTTATGCAAAGAGAACATCATATCACCTGTGCCCGTTCTACTTTTTATCGCTATATTGTGAATGATGAAGACTTGCGTCTGTCATTCCAAAAACATAATAAAACGGAGTTCATACAACGATTTAAAACTCAACCGGGTCAACAAGCCCAATTCGATTTGAAAGAAAAAGTAAAATTAGTAACGGAAGAAGGGCAGACCATTACAGTTTATATTCCAACGTTAACTCTTTCATGGTCACGTTACAATGTTCGTCGACTGATATTAAATTTGACAACAGATAACTTACTATCATTTTTAGCAGAAGCATTTGAAGAAATTGGCGGAGCACCACGAGAATTAGTCATTGATAATTTGAAAGCATTTGTCGAAAAGCCACGAACGAGCACGGGAGACAAAGCCATCCTAAACTCACGATTTTCAGAATTCTGTAAAAATTATGGTATTGAGCCACTGCCTTGTATGCCGTATCGTCCTCAAACAAAAGGAAGAACGGAAACGCAAAACAAATGGGTAGAACAACTATATAACTATAACGGAACCTATGAAGGAATATTGGCAATGCATCATCGATTAAAACAACTGAATGAACAAGATAATAAAGCCGCTTCTCAAGCGACAAGGTTGCCACGGTGTTTCTTATTAGAAAAAGAAAAAGGTGATTTAGTCCCGCTACCCTCCTTGGCAGTCAGAAGACCTTATCACCTTCAACTTAAAAAAAGTTCATGTTACCAACGACTTTCTCTTTCAATACCGGTACAATAAATATTCTGTTCCAAAAGAATTTATCGGTAAGCAAGTAGACATTATCGTTCAAAACAATAAACTTTATATTTATTATAACGGAAATATCATTGATAGTCATCCTATAACCAATCAACCGTTCAACATAAAACCAGAGCACCAATTGTATTATGCAAAACCACAAGAGGAAACAAGTAAAATAGAAGCAACGACAAAACCGAGTCTTATCTCAATGGAATTAGGAGAGATCCGTTATGACAATCTATCTTAAAGTACAAGAGCAATTACAGTATTTAAAATTTAAATCAGCACAGCACTATTTAGAACAATTATATCAAGAACATCAACTGAGCAATGCGGAATTATCTGGCTTATATAAAATACTAGCAAAAGAAGTGGAAGCAAAGGAAGAAAATAACCGTTTATATAATGTTAAAGTCGCTGCTTTCCCTTACTTAAAGACCATTGACGATTACGACTTCACGTTTCAACCGAGTATTGAAGAAGATCAAATAAGAACGATTATTGAATCAACCTTTTATAAAGAGGCAAAAAACGTCGTATTAGTAGGAAATCCAGGTACAGGAAAAACACATTTAGCGATAGCGATTAGCTATAGTGTCGCGATTAAACGTAATAGTGTTTATTTTATTAAATTTAATAAATTAATCCATGCCTTAAAGACAGCTTATCAGGAAGGAACGCTCGAACGAAAAATAAAGTTATTCTTCAAATATAAGTTGCTCGTGATTGATGAAGTAGGATTTAATGAAATAAGTCCCCTTGAAGCGAAATTATTCTTTCAATTAATCGATATGCGATATACAAAACGATCAACGATATTTACGAGTAACTTAACCTTCGACAAATGGCATACCATTATGGGACAAGATGAAATGTTAACAAAGGCGATTATCGATCGTATTTTACATCATTCTTTTCTAATTAATATAACAGGACCTTCTTATCGAATTAAAGACAAACTATCTCCACGAAAAAGTGGGGAATCTTAAGTGAGACAAATTGGGATTTTTAAGTTGACTTTTATATCACCACACTGAGCTTAATATTTTAGCCTCATTAGTTCGACAGAACCAAAACTAATGTTATGGTTTTACACAATTATATGGCCTCTATCTCAAAAAGGGTCCAGGCGTTCTGATAACGCATGCCTCCGAGCCCTCCTTAGGTTACATCCGTCCTATCACTTCCCCTTTATTTTCTACACCCGAACCAACAATCCCCCCTTACAACAACCAAATAAACTTTCATAATTTTTAGAACCCTACCATAAAATCACCCCACTATCCCATAAAGCTTAAGAAAAGATTCAGTTTATAGTAACAAGCTTTCAATAATAAGGTATAATAAAAACAAATAACTCAAGTTTCTATTTTTATAGCCACACTGGCTATAGAACAACCATTTTATTATGAAAGGATTAAATTGCTCATGTCGTTTATTATTATTGTAGTTCAACAGCTAATTGTCATGTTTATACTGAGCTTATGTGGTTATGTACTAGTAAAACGTAAGGACTTATCCGGTCAAACCATTTCTGAGCTCAACAAAATTATCACAGTCTATCTGACGCCTCTAGTGACGGCGAAGTCATTTTTAGGAGGCTTTACTTCTGACCAATTAATCCAACTTTTCTATGGGATGAGTTTATATTTATTCTTTACAATGGTCCGTTTGTTGGGAATGAGATGGATACTGGGGCGTTATAATCGACAGATTGATCAGTATGCAGTTATTTTTTCAAATACAGGTTTTATTGGCATTCCCTTAACGTTAGCTGTTTTTGGAGAAGAGTATTTATTTTTAACGACAGGGATGATGGTGGTTCACACTATCCTAAATTGGACCATTGGTTTACCCATGGTGTCAGGGACAGCTCCAAAGAGAAAATTTTGGCAAAATCCTATGTATATTGGTGTAGCGGTTGGGATTGTTTTTCTTTTAACAGGTGCAAGCTTACCTCCGCTATTGAACTCCATTTTTAATACCTTAACAGGTTTATATACGCCTTTAGCGATGGTTTGCTTAGGGAGTTATTTTGTAGATTTTTCATTAAGCGATTATTTTTCGAGTCGCCGTATGTGGGAAGTAGTCTTTTTCCGACTATTTTTATTTCCAGCGATTGCTTTAATCGGCGTCTTATTACTACCAAATATTGATTACCATACAGGCTTTATCCTCGTCATGCTTCAAGCAGGTCCTTCAGCGATGACAACAGCGATATTTAGTCATTTATATGGTGGCGATTATGAGCATGGTGCTAAACTTGTGTTTGGTACAACCATTATGTCGATTTTATCGATTCCTTTTATGTTATATTTGTATAATTTATTTGTGCTGTAAGGAGTGACTAAAATGATTGAACTTCGTAATATTGATGTGGTATTTAATAACGGTGAGCGGGTGGTTACTGCTGTAAAAGATGTCTCCCTAACTATTAACAAAGGCGAAATTTACGGGATTGTTGGTTATAGTGGGGCAGGAAAGAGTACACTGGTTCGAACCATCAATTTACTGCAACGTCCTACCAAAGGAACGGTGACCGTTAATGGTTTACTAATGATGGATTTGAGACCTCGTGAATTAAGAGATGCTCGTAAAAAGATCGGGATGATTTTCCAACATTTTAATTTGATGGAATCGCGGACCATTTTTGAAAATGTTGCCTATCCTTTAAGAGGCAGTGGTTTAAACCGCCAACAAATTGCGCAAAAAGTAGCTGAACTACTCGATTTAGTTGGTTTAAAAGAAAAAACGGATAGTTATCCCAGCCAGTTATCCGGTGGACAAAAGCAAAGGGTAGCGATTGCCCGCGCTTTAGCCAATGATCCAGACATTCTTTTGTGTGACGAGGCAACGAGTGCCCTTGATCCCAAAACAACGTCATCAATTTTAGATTTACTTAAAGAACTCAATCAAAAATTAAATATCACCATCGTTATTATTACCCATGAAATGGCTGTTGTTAAAGACTTATGCGACCGTGTCGCCGTTATGGGGAATGGTCGCGTCATTGAAGAAGATACTATTTTAAATATTTTCACGAATCCACAGAAAGAATTAACGAAAGAATTTATCAACACAGCAACGCATTTTGACCAAGAATTGGATACTGTATTAAACCATCCGTCGACATTGCGTTTGAGCCGTGATTATACTATGGTTCGGATTAAATATATCGGTGAAGATGCGACGGTTCCGCTACTTTCACAAGTGATAACAAGCTTTAATTTAGAAATAAATGTCTTATACGGTCACATTGAAATTATCCAAAATACTCCGGTAGGTAATCTGCTGGTAGCCATGAATGGTGAACCAAATCAAATTCAAGCAGGGATTCATTATTTAGAAGAACATGATGTAAAAGTTGAATCAATGCAAAGCTTGTTAGAACCACTTGTTCGTAAGGGACAAGCCGTTAGCAATCAAGGAAGGGGGACAAACTGATGTTAGCGACCATTTTAAGTCAGTTACAAGAACAATGGTTGGTTATTTGGGAAATGCGTGACATGCTGATGGAAGCAACTTGGGAAACCCTCTATATGCTAGGCCTTACGATTATATTTGCTGGTTTTTTTGGTCTCTTATTAGGGATTTTAATTACGATTACAGGACCTAAGGGTATTTTAGAGCAAGCTCTAATCTACAAAATCTGTGATGTGTTCATCAATATTTTTCGTTCCATTCCCTTTATTATTCTATTGGCTTTATTAGGTGGTTTCACTTCATGGATTGTCGGAAGCCGGATTGGTTCGACCGCAGCTTCAGTACCCATTATTGTTGCGACCATTCCTTTTTTTGCCCGCCAAGTTGAGATTGCCTTGCTTGAAGTAGACCCAGGTGTCGTTGAAGCAGCTCAAGCGATGGGATCTAGCCCTTGGGAAATTATTTATCGTGTTTATTTACGTGAAGGACTACCAGCCCTGTTGCGGGTAAGTGCGTCTACAGTCATCAATGTCATTGGCTTAATTGCTATGGCTGGGGTTGTTGGTGGAGGTGGTCTGGGAACAATCGCTATCGCCCGCGGATACAACCGAAACCGGATGGATATTATTCTTGTTTCCACTATTTTGATTTTATTAATTGTCTTCATTAGTCAATTGATTTTTAATTTACTTATCCGTCTGGTGACGAAACGCTAAAATAAATTAAACAAATATTAAGCTTTTGTTTTACATTCAATAAAAACTAGGTTATAGTTAGTCTATCAAATAAAGAAAGGGGTTTTGACTATGTACAACACAGTTGTTTTTCATACAAATACACTAATAATCAAGCTTCTTTCTTTCAATAAGATTATCTAATTTAACGAGCCTTCATTTAGGAGGTTTGTGTTGGATAATAATGTCTTTTTGACGCCGAAGGAAGAGCTTTCCTGCGGCGTTTTTTTGATGCAAAATTAGAGAGGGATTTTACATGATAGCAAACATTTGGCAATTTATTAAACGACATAAATGGATATATTTACTTATTTTTCTTTCATCTTTACTCGCTTCACTTCTAACGATCATCCCAAACTATATAATTCAACAATTCATTGATGGGGTCGTTGAAGGGACACTAAATGGTCCGCGCTTAACTAAGCTAGGCTTGATTTTCCTAGCGGCGAGTATTTTATTATTTTGTATGGATAGTGTCTGGGGAACTTTCTTATTCAGCCATTCACGCCGCTACGAAAAAGAAACCCGTTTGAATTTATTTAGAAAATTACTTGAATTACGGTCACCTTTTTACGAACAATTCCGCTCAGGTGAAATCTTAACCCGCATGACCAGTGATATTGTCTTTATGGGAGAGCTGGTTGGTTACGGTTTTATGGTTGCAGTTGGAGATGTTTTATGGGTTGTCAGTATTATCCTAGTCATGATTGTTACGATTTCTTGGAAGGTGACGCTAGCGGCTCTTATCCCTTTAATTATTCTAATATTTATTATTTATACGGTCAGTCAGATTGTTCAAAAACGGTACGAACTCAACCGTGAAGCTGTTTCTTCTTTAAGTAGTGAGGTCCTTGAAGGAGTGGATGGTGTCCGTGTGATTCGTGCCTACAGTAGTCGAACGGGAAGTGTGGAATCATTTAACGTAGCAACGACACTAGCCATGAAACGTTCGAATGATTTAGTTGCCCTAAACTCAATTTATGGTCCTTTGAGTAGCGTGATGGTGGGACTCAGTTCAGCAATCGGCATGATCTATAGCGCCTATTTGATTGGGCAAGGTGAACTTTCCGTTGGCCAACTAGTGGTCACCTTAATCTATATCCAAATGTTGTCTCACACCGTTTGGGGATTTGCGGACTTAATTCCGGGCTACAAACAAGGCGTGATTTCATTCGGAAAAATCAATGAACTGCTCCATGCCAAAAACACCGTTGAATTAGAGGGACAAACCCCCTTAACCCAAATAAATACCATTGCTTTTAATGATTATGGCTTTAGCTTTCCAAAAAGCAGCACTGAAAACCTAAGTGGCATAAATATACGGATCAATAAAGGTCAAACGATTGGGATTGTCGGTAAAACGGGGAGTGGGAAAACCACACTTGTTCGCCAATTTCTCCGCCAATACCCTATTGGCAAACAAGGGGAGCTACTCATTAACGATCAAAACATTATCGACTATAAGATAAAAGACGTGGAAAGCATGATCGGCTATGTGCCACAAGATCACATTCTATTCTCAAGGACAGTTCGCGAAAATATCTTGGTCGGTAAACCGAAGGCAACCCAAGCAGAGCTCGATGCAGCCATTGATGCCGCCGACTTAAGAAAAGACCTAGTGAACATGCCACAAGGATTAGATACACTTATTGGTGAAAAAGGTGTCTCGATTTCCGGAGGGCAAAAGCAACGGATTTCGATAGCTCGCGCCTTAATTCGTAAAGCCGACTTGTTAATTTTAGATGATTCACTTTCAGCGGTTGATGCGAAAACTGAAATAAATATCATCAAAAACATCCAATCCTATCGAAAAAATCAAACCAATATCATTGTGACGCACCGTCTATCTGCCGTTAGTCACGCAGATTTTATTTATGTGATTCAAGATGGACGAGTCGTTGAGGAAGGGACACCTCATGCCTTGCTTGAGCAAAAAGGATGGTACTACAGCCAGCACTTAGCCCAACAAATGGAAGAGGAAGGTGACTATGAAAACATTTAAACGCTTATTAACTTACTATCGCTACAAATGGCCCATGTATTTACTGGGAGTTATTTTCTTAGGGCTTTCGACAGCTTTGTCGCTGTATTCACCGATTATTAACGGCCAGATGATTGATTATATTTCTCAACAATTAAATGCGGGAGAGGCTTTAGACTTTGCTTATGTTTTCCGCTTGTTTGGGATATTTATTGGTTTGATTATTTTGGCAGGTTTATTGCAATATATCAGTAGTTTTATTGTCCAAAGAATTGCTAATTATCAAGGAAAAATCATTCGTGACCAAGCTTATACCCATATGCAAAAACTTCCCGTGTCGTTTTTTGACAACAAGCCTCCAGGGCAAATTTCGTCAAGAATTATTAATGACACCGAAGTGATTCGGCAAAACTTTTTCCATGCATTTGGATCGCAATCGGTCGTGAATATTATGTATTTAATCGGTATTTATATCGCTGTTATTATTGTGATGCCAGAATTTACAATTCCAATGACGATTTTAATTGTTGTGATTATTTTATGGCAAATTGGTTATATTCGCCTAACAACGCCTCTTAATGCGAGTTGGCGTGAAATGGAAGGATCGGTTAACACACAAATTTCTGACTTAATCCAAGGGGTATCCATGGTTCAGCTTTACCACCAAGAAGACAAACAATATCAGGAATTTGAAGAGACGAAGAAAAAATGGCTGGCTAACCGTGATAAAAGTGTGATTTATGACACCATGTTATCATGGAACCTATCGAATTTATTACGCCTCCTAGTCACTTTTGGATTGATGATTTACCTTGGAACACGTTTTGTGGACGGCATCCTCGGCTATACCGTTGGAACCTTGTACATCATTATGAATTATGTTGAACGTCTTTTTGGTCCCATCGGGATGTTAATCCAACAGATTGTCCAGTCCCAACAAGCACTTGCTGGAGCAAAACGCGTCTTTGAAATTTTAGATGAGCCCATTGAAGAAGATAGCGAAACTGCCATTAAAGTGACCCAAGGGAATGTGGTGTTTAAAAACGTCAACTTTGGCTATACAAGCGATCAAACTGTTTTAAAGAATATTAATTTACAGGCGAAACAAGGTGAAACCATTGCCCTTGTCGGGCACACCGGTTCAGGTAAGAGCTCGATTATCAACCTACTTTTTCGTTTCTATGACCCGCAAGAAGGCGACATCCTGATTGATAATCAACGGATTACAGACTATAGCCGAGACAGTATCCGCCAAGAAATGGGCATTGTCCTACAAGATCCTTTTCTTTTTTCAGGCACCATCGCCACAAATGTAAGCATGAAAAATCCCGCCATTACCGATGAACAAATCATCGATGCCCTAGAAAAAGTCGGCGCCAAATCTCTTATCGATAAGCTGCCCAAAGGCATCCACGAACCCGTCGTCGAAAAAGGCCAAACCCTGTCATCCGGTGAACGTCAGTTGATTTCCTTTGCCCGCGCTCTGGTGACCAATCCAAAAATCCTTATCTTGGATGAAGCCACTTCCCATATCGATTCACAAACCGAAGAGCTTATCCAACAAGCCATTGATGTCGTGAAAGAAGGCCGTACAACCTTTATCATCGCCCACCGCCTTTCAACCATCCAAAACGCCGATCAAATCCTCGTCTTGGAAACTGGCGTCATCCGCGAACAAGGCAACCATAGCCAACTGCTCAAAGCCAACGGCATATACGCCGAAATGTTCCGCATGCAAGCCCACAGCACCACCCATTAAAATAAATATCACTGCTTGCAACCCAAAAACCCACCAAAAAAGTTGATGAACAACTTTTTTGGTGGGTTTAGCTTTTAGTTAGCCATATAAGGCGGTCTGTTCTGTCTAATTGCGGCCTAAATAGACATATAAAGCCGTCTGAACTGTCTAATAACAATCCCCCACCATAACACCAACTACTAAAACAACCATTGTTGGATATGGTGCGTGACATCATTATGTTCAGTCACATAAGCCGCAAGAATCATGATTTGATTTTCATTTAATTCGTCGGCCGGTGTGTTTTCTAATTCGCTCAACAATTCTTTAGGGAAGTACAAGCGGTAGTCGCCACGGACTTTCCCCGCCAAAGCATTCACCAAAGGACTCACTGTGGCTAATTCGACCACTTGGTTTGTTTTGGTTACCAGTTCAATCTGGGTTTTATTGCTCGTATTGTAAGGGCGATAATAATCATAAGGTAAGTCGTAACTACTATTTTCACTAAAATAATAATCCGGGTCATAACCTGCGCGCACCAACTCATCCATTAATGCTGTCTTGAGCTGTACAACCTCATCCTTCGTCACAATAATCGACTTAAAAGGCTTCCGGTTCACAAAGCGATAGGCCAAATCAACCAAAATCGGATCATCTTCAGCTAACCAGTGCGTGAAATAAGAACTCATGATATGATCATCTAAACGTAGATAATCCTGTAAATCCCAATTGCCTTCCAAAAAGGGCTTCAATAAACTAGCCGGATGCTTCATATGCATATCAGCGTTCAAATAACATTCTTTGGCTCGCGCAAATAAACTTTGCAAAATCTGCTCCATCCCACGTGACACCGGATGAAAATACACTTGCATATACATTTGATAGCGACTGACAATATAATCTTCCACCGCATGCATGCCAGAATAATCAAAAGCAATTTGATGGTTAAAAGGACGAATAACCCGCAAAATCCGCGTTAAATCAAAGGTCCCATAACTAACCCCCGCATAATAGGCATCCCGCAATAAATAATCCATGCGGTCTGCATCAATTTGACTACTAATCAACTGCACGACTTGCTTATTTGGATATGTTTTATTGATCACGCTGGCGACCAATTCTGGAAAATCCGGACTAACCGAGCGCAAAACCTTATTAATCTCCGTTTCCGGTGACGTAATAATCGCCTGTGTTAACAACTCGTGGTCCGTATTAAATATCCCTTCAAAGGTATGTGAAAACGGTCCGTGGCCAATATCGTGCAGGAGGGCGGCACACAAAACAAGCAGGCGTTCCTGGCTGTCCCACAAGCCATCATGCTCCGTTTGCGACGGATAATTCCGCGAAAAATTACTTTCAATCCGACGCATAACTTCATAAACCCCTAAAGAGTGGTTAAACCGCGTATGCTCAGCCCCGTGAAAAGTATAAGAAGACGTACCTAACTGCTTAATCCGACGCAAACGTTGAAATTCCGACGTATCAATTAAATCAAGAATGACCTGGTCCTTAACATGAATATAATCATGAACAGGGTCACGAAAAACTTTTTCACGACTAAACGATTTTGATGCATAGTTTGAATCCTTCATAAAGCACCTCTCATATTAGACTAGGGTTGGACACTTAACGTCCTTTGAAACACTTTCGGAAAACTCTGTTGGTAAAAACCTTCCAAATCAGTTTGGTTGAAGTCTCCCACTTCAACCGTCGAAAACCTTTTAAAAACCTCTAATAAATATCTCTGATAATCACTAACGGTTATCGCTTCGCCAATAACTTTTTCTAGCGTTGTCATCACATTAGGATTCACCTTTGGATAAGTCTCATCGCCTTGACCAATTAAATAATAATCACGAATTAACTCAGCTCTTGCATCTTGATCGCCATTGACGCTGATATAGGCTGCCGTTGTGATGCCTGTTTTAAAGCGACGCTGGGCAATCCCACCAATTTTCAATCCATCAATGACTAAATCATAGCGGCCAGGACAGTAAGAATCTGGAATTTCATAACTTTCAACTTTAATGTTCCATTGACTTAAACTCTGTTGGACCAGTTGTACCATTTGCTCATAAGCCAAGTCAATCGACAAGGGATAACGCTGGTTATCACTGACTAAGCCAACATTTAAAATGCCTGGTTCATTAACGACCGCTAAGCCACCATGAGGTCTTAATAAGACATCATAACCACTGTCCACTAAAAATTGATTGGCTGAAAAAACGTCTTTTAGGCGCGTATCTTTTGAACCAAGGAGGATAGCTTCTTTTTGTAGAGGGTAAAAATGAAGGATCGCGTTGTTTTTACTTGACTGGTTTTGGTTTAAGAATGGCACATAACGTAAAAAACTATCCTGGTATGCAAGGGCGCTATTGCCAGAATCTTGGTGTGGATTATGTTTTTCATCAAAAACATGCCAATGATGATTTTCTATATAGTCAAATGCCGTCATAAATCAGTGCTCCTTCATTATTAAATTATTATTATTATACCAATAATTTATTGTAATAACTATGTAGCTAGCAAAAAGAAACAAAATGATAACATACAGATGAAGGCTTCTTGATTTGTGTAACATTAGCATTGATATTTATTAAGGAGATTAGCTATAATATTCTTGTAGTGTAAATGAGGTGAAATGATGTATCAACAACCGATTAAGATTAAAGTTCATCAAGAGATTGACCATCAGATGAATCAAGGCATGGATCAATATTATCTTGAAGGTGAAGGGGATCTAACGGTTTTGCGGACCTATAGTAAAATTCGTTACCATGATCAAGAAGGTTACCCCATTGAAATAAAATGGCAGCTAGACATGAATAATAACTTCTATATTATAGAGATTATTCAGCCATCGTATACTTTAAGGTTTAATCCTGAGGTCGAAACCTTAACGGCTTATCATACACCGCAAGGGGTATGGGAATTGAATGTTCAAACCTTGGAATTAGTAATTGAAGAAGAGGATGGGCTTAAACAAATTAAGATTCGTTATCAAATGACAATGAATGATCAGCCTTTGGGAATATACCAGTATCATTTAACGGTGTTATAGGCATAAGATTTTAGTTGATTTATGCTGGCTAAATCGTTAAGATAGTTAAGAATATATGGAAGGAAGTGGCTTGATGGCACTAGAAGAACTTGCCGGTCAAAATAAAAGCGAATTGTCGTTGATTGAAGTGGCTCATGCGATCATTACTGAGCATGGTGACATTATTGAATTCAATGATTTGCTTGTTCAAATACAAAATTATTTAGGTTTAACTGAAACACAACTTGAAAGCAAGATGGCTCGTTTTTATACGGATTTAAATGTGGATGGTCGTTTTATTTCTTTAGGTGAAAATCGTTGGGGTTTGCGTGTTTGGTACCCAATCGATTCAATTGATGAAGAAATCATTACGTCTTCAGAAGAAGATGAGCTTCCAAAACGTACACGTCGTAAGAAACGTAAAATTAATGTCTTTGAAGATGAAGATATGATTGACTATAACGATGATGATCCAGAAGACAGCGATGATGCATACGATGATGACGAGGACTATGACTCAACTTCGGAGGATGAGGATGAGGACGAGGAAGAAACAGAAGATTTATCTGTTATTTTAGCTGAAGAAGATAAAGACGATGATGAAGACGAAGAATTAAACGCTTATGTTTCTGATTTAGATGAACTCGGTGATGCTGAAGTGGATATTCCAGATGATGACTTCGAAGAATTTGATGATGAGGATGAAGAGGAAGTCGAAGAAGCGGATGAAGATTATGAATATGAGGATGAGGATTAGTCCTAAGGAATCTGCTCTTGACGAAAGACGGACAATCAAGTATTATTTTACTTGGGCACTCTAGCAATCATTGCTAGCCAAGGACAGTATAAATGCTCCCTATTCCATGGAATAGGGAGCATTTTTGTTTTTTACAAAAAAGTGTAGATTAATGGTTTGCAGAAAGGAAAATGAATGATGACTCAATATATTTTTGTAACAGGTGGTGTCGTTTCTTCTATTGGAAAGGGAATTGTTGCGGCTTCACTTGGTCGGATCTTGAAAAATCGCGGATTGAAGATTGCGATTCAAAAATTTGATCCTTATATTAATGTGGACCCTGGTACGATGAGTCCCTATCAACATGGTGAGGTTTTTGTAACGGATGATGGGACAGAAACTGACTTAGACTTAGGGCACTATGAACGTTTTATTGATGAAAATGCTAATCAATACTCTAGTGTGACAACAGGTAAAATTTATTCAGAAGTCTTAATGAAAGAGCGTCGTGGAGATTATTTAGGGGCGACTGTACAAGTCATTCCGCATATTACGAACGCGATTAAGGAAAAGATTATGCGTGCAGGGGAGACGACCAATGCGGATATCGTGATTACAGAAGTTGGGGGAACTGTTGGTGATATTGAATCACTGCCGTTCTTAGAAGCCCTACGCCAAATGCGGTCACAAGTTGGTCATAACAATGTGTTATATATTCACACGACCCTAGTCCCTTATTTAAAAGCTGCTGGTGAAATGAAGACCAAGCCAACGCAACACTCTGTGAAAGAGTTACGTAGTTTAGGGATTCAACCAAATATTTTAGTGGTTAGAACCGAAGAACCTTTACCGTATTCGATGAAAGAAAAGTTAGCTCTATTTTGTGATGTGAATGTCAATGCGGTGATTGAGTCATTAGACGTAGAGACTTTATATTCGATCCCTTTACGTTTACAAGAACAAAAAATGGATCAATTAGTTGTGGACCATTTCGGTTTGAATGTACCGGAAGCTGATTTACAAGCTTGGGAAGACTTAACGAATAAAATTTTAAACTTAAAAAATACTATTAAAATCGGCCTAGTAGGTAAATATGTTTCACTGCAAGATGCTTATTTATCTGTCGTTGAAGCCTTAAAACACTCTGGTTTTTCAGCAGATAGTGATGTTGAAGTGAAATGGATTGATGCAGAACATCTGACAGAATCGAATTTAGAGTCAGAGTTAGCGGATGTGGATGGAATCTTAGTGCCAGGTGGTTTTGGTCATCGTGGTATTGCAGGGAAATTATTAGCTATCCAATATGCGCGTGAAAACCAAATTCCTTTCTTAGGTATTTGTTTAGGCATGCAATTAGCTTGTGTCGAATACGCTCGTAACGTTGTTGGCATCAAAGGCGCAGATACAGGCGAAGAAAATGCAGATGCGAAAGATAAGATTATTGATTTAATGGTTGATCAAGAAGATGCGGAAGACTTAGGTGGAACCTTGCGTTTAGGCTTGTATCCATGTGTCATTAAACCGGATACCTTGGCTCACCGTTTATATGGCGGACAAGATGAAGTTCAGGAACGTCACCGCCACCGTTATGAATTTAACAATGCTTACCGTGAGATGATGGAAGAACA
The DNA here is from genome assembly GCF_052115865.1 of Fundicoccus sp. Sow4_H7. Taxonomy (NCBI): domain Bacteria; kingdom Bacillati; phylum Bacillota; class Bacilli; order Lactobacillales; family Aerococcaceae; genus Fundicoccus; species Fundicoccus sp. Sow4_H7. The sequence continues at coordinate 68,887 of NZ_JBQKME010000006.1, forward strand.
TGGTATGGTATTCTCTGGTTTAAGTCCAGACGGTAAGTTGGTTGAAATTATAGAGTTACCATCGCATCCGTTTTTTGTAGCGTCTCAGTTTCATCCAGAATTCGTTTCACGTCCTAACCGACCACAAAGCTTGTTCAATGGATTTGTGTCTGCAAGTTTAGACTACCGACGTCAAGCCGAACAGGCGAAAGCATAAGTTTAGTGGTAAAAGGGGATATTTATTTTTCATGAAAGGGCTTATTCAAACCCTTTAAGCTAGTAAATTAGTCTGCGTTGGCTTATAATAATATTATAGATGTTTATCACAAGGAGGAAATTTAATGAGTCGTTTAGTAAGTATGACAGAAATGCTTAACAAAGCAAAAGAAGGAAAGTACGCAGTTGGCCAATTCAATATTAATAACTTAGAATGGACGCAAGCTGTTCTAACTGCAGCTCAAGAAAATAACTCACCTATTATCTTAGGTGTATCTGAAGGTGCAGCAAAATATATGGGTGGCACTAAAGTTGTTTCAGCAATGGTTAATGCCTTATTAGAAACAATGGACATTACTGTTCCTGTTGCTCTACACTTAGACCATGGTTCAAGCTTTGAGACATGTAAAGATGCTATTGATGCTGGCTTTAGTTCAGTCATGATTGATGGTTCACATGATCCAATTGATGATAACATTACTTTATCTAAAAAAGTTGTTGATTATGCACACGCTCGTGGCGCTTCTGTTGAAGCTGAGGTTGGTACTGTTGGTGGTGAAGAAGACGGTGTGATTGGTGGAGTACAATACGCTGACTTAGAAGAATGTAAACGTATGGTAACTGAAGCAGGTGTTGATGCTTTAGCGGCTGCTCTAGGTTCTGTTCACGGTACTTACGATGGTGAGCCTAAATTAGGTTTCGATGAAATGTTAGCTATTTCTGAAGCGACTAATGCACCATTAGTATTACATGGTGGTTCTGGTATTCCTGAGCACCAAGTTAAACGTGCGATTGAATATGGACATGCTAAAATCAATGTTAATACTGAATTACAACAACAATTTACAAAAGCCGTTCGTGAACTGTTAGATACAGACAAAAAAGTTTACGACCCACGTAAAGTATTAAAACCAGGTGTACAAGCAATTGTTGAAACAACAAAAGCAACAATGGATATGTTTGGTTCAACTGGACAAGCTTAATTCTAATAAATATAACCGTCATGAGCGCTGGGTAACAGTGTTTATGGCGGTTTTTTTCTTTTGTAGGAATGATGGATTGGAGATGTTGGGTGTCTTTGGAATTGATTTGAGAGTGGCTATCCGGATCTCAGAATGGTGACCGTTCTCTAATTGTCTTAAGATTGGAAACTCAGGGTAGTAAGGGCTCTTTAATATAAGTGGGAAGTGACGGGAAGTCCCGTTATTTCCCGCTTATTTTATAAGCGTATATGACTTTCGGTATGCGCTTATAACACACCTGAAAGATCCCATCACGTCCCAATAATCAACTTTGTTTTACAACATCTAATGGACTTCATTTTTTCATCATTTTCCTCATTGACATCCACCAATCGAATGCTATAATGTCAAACAGCAAGGTTTACTTTAAGCGTGTTCCGTGAAACATGAAAGTACATACCAACAGGCTATTTATTGTGCTATTTTTACCTGCCAATAAATAGGACACATGATGTATTTTTGTTAAGAGACGGGCACTGATATTAGTTGCTAGTCTCTTTTTTTGTTTTATAATAGAGACAACACGATAAGTGTAATGATGGAGGAGCTGAAGAAATGGATAAAAACTTACCAATTATTGCCTTAGACATGCAAGAACAAGAGGATGTTTTTAAAATGTTGCGCGCATTTGAAGGCGAGAAACTAAACCTTAAAGTAGGTATGGAATTATTTTTTTCACACGGATCTGCATTAATTAAAGAATTAAAAGCAGCCGGACATGATATCTTTTTAGATTTAAAATTACATGATATTCCAACGACAGTTGAACGTGCGATGGAAGTCTTAACCTTATTAGAAGTGGATATGCTCACCATCCATGCCAGTGGTGGGGTTGAAATGATGAAATCGGCTCGCCGTGGACTAGAAAAATCCGCACAGAAGACAGGTAAAACGCCTTTACTGGTGGCTGTGACTCAATTAACTTCAACAACCATCTCACAATTACGTGATGAGCAAAAATTAGCTGTGACTATGAAAGAAAGCGTGACACACTATGCAGAATTAGCCGTAAAAGCTGGTATTAGCGGTGTGGTATGCTCGCCTCAAGAAGTAAGGACATTAAAAACTTATTCTAACAATAAGTTGATTACTATTGCACCGGGTATTCGCTTAAACAAAGAAAATAGCCATGATCAAAAACGGATTGCGACCCCATTTGAAGCAGGGGAAGTCGGTAGTGACTTTATCGTAGTCGGTCGTCCAATCACACAATCTGACAATCCAGTTGCTGTTTACAACGAAATTCGTCAACAATGGGAAGCAGGCATGGCAGCCTTTAAGGAGAGAAAATAATCGATGAACCAATCTTCAACTGTTGCAGAGCTACTACTTGAAATCAATGCCATTCATTTAAGTCCAACCGAACCTTACACTTGGGCAAGCGGGATTAAAGCGCCGATTTACTGTGATAATCGATTGATTATGAGTCATCCTAAGGAACGCGATCAAATTGAAACGGCCTTAGCACAATTAATCAGCCAACATTATCCAGAGGTTGAAGTGATTGCGGGAACGGCTACAGCAGGCATTCCGCATGCCGCCTTTGTCGCAGAAAAACTCAATCTGCCTATGATTTATGTCCGTTCATCCAATAAAGGCCACGGCAAACAAAAAGCGATTGAAGGACTTTTAAATGAAGGCGCAAAAGTTGTAATGGTTGAAGATTTAATTAGTACTGGCAGTAGCGTCTTAACCGCTGCCGAGAAAGTCAAAGAAGCAGGCGGAAAGGTCCTCGGCTGTGTAGCGATTTTCGATTATTTATTGGAAGCCGGTCGTGAAAATTTCGCAAGCACGCAAATTCCCTTAGTCACTTTAACGAACTACAAAAGCTTGATTGATGTTGCTGTCAAACGCCCGGAACTTGCCAACCACTACGACACTCTTGCCGCTTGGTACCAGAACCCCCGTCAATGGCCTAACAACTAAATATCACTGCTTATCTCACTGCGAATTTAATAAAGAATGCCGAGAGCATTCATTAAAGGAGAAAAAATATGAAAAACTTAAATAAATCACAACGTAACGCCATTATTATGTCCATTGTTGCTTCTGGAACCGATGATTTAAACGTCATGTTTTTAGCTTTTTCAATGTCTACCATCATTGCGCAATTAGGTATTAGCGATGCTCAAGGTGGGTGGATTGCTACAATCACCAACCTAGGAATGTTGGTAGGAGGATTATTGTTTGGTGTCCTAGCAGACCGCTACAATAAATTCAAAGTGTTTAAATGGACGATTATTATCTTTTCAGTAGCAACAGGCTTAATTTTCTTTACCAATGATATTTATTATTTATATTTGATGCGTTTTATTGCGGGTATTGGAGTTGGTGGTGAATATGGAGTGGCCATTTCAATCATGGCAGGACTTGTTCCTTCTGAAAAAATGGGACGGGTTAGTTCACTGAACGGTATTGTTGGGCAAATAGGTTCGATTGTTTCTGCTCTATTAGCCTCAATTATCGCACCTGTTTTTGGTTGGCGTGGACTATTCTTATTTGGACTTCTGCCAATTGCCTTAGTCATTTGGGCTCGTTTTTCAATTAATGATGCCGAGCTATATATTGATAATCAAGGCAGCGCGGAAGTTGCAGTTGAAAAAGGTAGCATTGCTGATTTGTTTAAAACACCGAAGTTGGCTTATCAAACTTTGATGTTGATGGTGATGACAACCGTTCAAATCGCAGGTTATTTTGGAATGATGAACTGGTTGCCAACGATTATGCAACGTAATTTAGGAATCAGTGTGAGTGGGTCTTCGCAATGGATGATTGCGACTATTTTAGGTATGTGTCTAGGAATGTTAGTTTTCGGTCAGTTGCTTGACTTATTTGGACCACGCTTAGTATATGGAATCTTTTTACTGTCATCGGCTGTGGCTGTTTACTTATTTACTTTTGCTAACAGCACGTGGACATTGTTAATTGGTGGATCTATCGTTGGATTGTTTGTGAATGGGATGTTTGCAGGTTATGGTGCCATGATTACGCGCTTGTATCCTTATCAAATTTCTTCGATTGCCAATAACACCATTTTAAATGTTGGTCGTGCAGTCGGAGGATTTTCATCTGTTATCATTGGACTGATTTTAGATGTAGCAGGTGTTCCAGCAGTTATGCTGTTTTTAGCCTCATTATATCTGATTAGTTTTGCAGCTATGATGACTATACCAGCCTTGAAGAAAGCAAATTACCAAGGCATTCAGCAAGAAGACTTACCAACTATGGCAGCAACTTTAGTAGAAGCTTAATTTAAAATAAAGATAAGAGAAAAACTCGAAGTTTAGGAAGGCTAGTGTAGCCACTGCGACTAAATTTCGAGTTTTTTTGTGTAGCAATTTCACGTCTTCAAGCAGAGATATTTATTTTAAGGGGTTTTGGGGCTATAATGATTTATCAATGTATTTTTTTGTGTATTATGTTAAACTTATGAGTGAAATATAAACAGACATGCAAGAAAAAAATGATCACACTAGTCCATTGATGAGGTGAAAATGAGTGTCAAACAATACTCGGTCTGATGCAACCATTCAATTGCATTTGATAGAACATGCGATCCAACACCATCAATATATATCTTTATATTCTTTCTTACATCAACATCCCCAATGGCAAGATGCCGATGCCCTTAATCTAGTCGGATTAGCTCATGCGATCGTTAAAGGCAATCTTTCGGCTATCGAAAGGCTTGCTCCTTCAACCGGCTATTCTTATTTAACTCAGCCCACTTATCTTGAGCAACGTAGCTATAATTTTTGGCACTATCTGACGATTCAATTGAAACGGCAGGAGTATGCGGACTATTTAAGAGCACTGACGCCTTTATTAGTTGATATTTATCGGTTAATTATTCAAAAGTATTTATTGCCTGATTTAAATAAATACATTGAGCCAATCACGAAGGTGAAAGAAGATGGGGATGCTTTGTACCGAGGTTTACAATGGTCTCGATCGGCTATTGAAGGCCATGACAATATGATTCAACGGACGTTCCAACATTTTTATGGCAGTCGCTTTAATTATAGTCACTATGTCAGTTCGAGCCATTTGTTGAAAATCATTGAGTTGAATTCAAAAGATGAGACCTTGATCGAAAAGTCACACAGTATGCGGAATATTGAAAAGTATCTCCGTAATATTGTGGCGCATGAAATCGTTTATGTTGATGAGGATTGGGTAGAGGCACGGATTGGGCTGAGCCCCGTGGCAATCCATCAATTACTGAAAGATTTATATCATTTAGCAGGTCTAAATGACGAAAGACAATGGGAAAGTCTATCAACGATTGATAAAAAATTAAGTCAATTAGCGAATGAACGCTATCATACGATGACAAAAGATTGATGCAAGGAGTATACGATTATGAAAAAAATTATTATTCGTGGAAACAAACCCTTAAAGGGAGAAGTGACAATTAGTGGAGCTAAAAACAGTACTGTTGCTTTAATTCCAGCAGCTATTTTAGCGGATTCAGAAGTTGTTTTAGAAGGTGTGCCTGATATTCAAGATGTCTATTCATTGATTGAAATTTTAGACGGCTTTAATGTTAAAACACATTTTGAAAATAATATCTTACGGATTGACCCATCTGAGATGGTGTCTATTCCAATGCCAACTGGAAAAATTCAAAGCTTACGTGCTTCTTATTACTTTATGGGATCAACTTTGACTAAATTTGGTGAAGGCGTGATCGGTTTACCAGGAGGTTGTTTCTTAGGCCCACGTCCAATCGATCAACATATCAAAGCCTTCACTGCTTTAGGCGCAGACATTGAAGATGAGTTTGGTGTGATTACCCTGTCAACGCCAAATGGCTTAGAAGGAACACGTATTTATATGGATGTTGTGTCTGTAGGTGCAACAATTAATACCATTTTAGCGTCCGTTAAAGCTAAAGGTAGAACAATCATCGAAAATGCGGCTCGTGAACCTGAAATTATTGACGTGGTTACCTTACTGAACAAAATGGGGGCTAAAATTCGTGGAGCAGGTACTAACGTCATTCGTATAGAAGGTGTCGATAGTTTACACGGCGTTAGCCACACGATTATCCCCGATAGAATTGAAGCCGGTACTTATATCACCGCTGCTGTTGCGATGGGGGAAGGCGTTAAAATAAATAACGTTATTTTTGAACATATCGAAGGTTTCATTGCTAAGCTAGATGAAATGGGCGTAAATATGGAGATTGGTGAAGATAGTATTTATGTTCACCCATCGCATGACTTACAGATGGTTAGCATTAAAACATTACCTTATCCAGGTTTTGCAACGGACTTACAACAACCCATCACACCTTTACTAGTGAAAGCGAACGGTGAAGGGACCATTATGGATACCATATATCCACAAAGGGTAAAACATATTCCTGAACTAAACCGTATGGGAGCGGACATTAAAGTCGAAGGCGATATTATCCGTATTACCGGCCCTGCCAAATTAACGGGTGCTCCTGTTAAAGCTAGTGACTTACGTGCAGGTGCTTGTCTTGTTATTGCAGGCTTAATTGCCGAAGGCGAAACCGTGATTACCGGTGTAGAGAATATTTTACGTGGATACGCCAATATTATTGAATCATTAACTGCTCTTGGAGCGGATATTGAGATGGTTGAAGATGATCTGCCCGAAGAGTAAAAAATATAGATAGGATGAACAAAAAATGGCTGATGCCTTTTCGTTAGAAACCTTACTTGCCAAAGAGGTTAAAGAGTTATACGCATATGCCCGTGAATTAGAAATACCCAATTATAGCCAATTAAGCAAGAAAGAATTGGCGCTTGCGGTGATGCGTACACAAGAAGAAAAACAAGGCTTCTTCCAAGTAGAAGGAGTATTAGACACAAATCCCGGTGAAGGTTTTGGCTTTTTACGTCCCATTAACTACTCACCAAGTCAAGAAGATATTTACATTTCAAATTCACAAATTCGTCGCTTTGAACTTAGAAACGGTGATAAGGTTTCTGGCCCGGCAAGACCTCCCAAAGCAAGTGAGCGTTTCTATGGCTTAATGCAAATCTCAACCGTTAACGGTAAAGATCCAGAAGAAGCCAAACAACGCGACCATTTCCCAAGTTTAACCCCGCTTTATCCAGAAGAACAAATTAAACTAAGTTACAAACCGCAAGCCATCGCTAATCGGATGATTGATTTAGTTTCGCCAATTGGTTTTGGGCAAAGAGGGCTTATCGTAGCGCCGCCAAAAGCAGGTAAAACAACGATTTTGAAAGATATTGCCAATGGGATTAGTCAAAATAACCCTAACGTTGAATTGATCGTCTTACTCATCGATGAACGTCCTGAAGAGGTTACCGATATTGAACGCAGTGTTAATGGCGAAGTGGTCTATTCTACTTTTGACCAACAACCTGAAAACCACGTTAGGATCGCTGAACTAGTACTTGACCGTGCCATGCGTCTAGTCGAGGACGGTCGCGATGTCGTTATTTTAATGGACAGCATCACCCGTCTTGCCCGCGCTTACAACCTAGTCGTGAAACCAAGCGGACGTACACTAAGTGGAGGACTTGATCCGGCAGCTTTCTATGGACCAAAACGTTTCTTTGGTGCCGCTCGCAATATCGAACATGGCGGTTCTCTCACCATTTTAGCGACCGCATTGGTTGATACCGGAAGTCGCATGGACGATATGATATTCGAAGAATTTAAAGGAACCGGGAACTCAGAGCTTCACTTGTCACGTCAGTTAGCTGAACGCCGTATTTTCCCTGCCATCGATATTCGCCGTTCTGGCACCCGTAAAGAAGAACTCTTACTCGACAGCCACGAACTCGACCAAATTTGGAAACTCCGCAAAATGATGGTCGGCGACTCCTTAGAATACACCGATCAGTTTATCCAACTGCTCAAACATTCCGACAGCAACCAAGCCTTTTTAGACCAAATCGAAAAACTTTCCGCAAAATAAATATCACTGCTAATAATCGAGAACACAGCGTTAACTACTTGTGTTCTCGATTTAATTATTTCCAAATTTTAAGAAATTGTGCTTAAATGAATTGAAAGGAGGTGCTACAATGGCTAAACTAAAGAAAACAAATGTCATGCGTGTCCTCGAACAACTTCATATTCCCTACCAAGCCTATAAATGGGAAGACGCTAAAAAACTAGCTGTGGATTCTCCGGTTTATAAAACGCTCGTCACCCAAGGAAAGTCCAATGAACACTATGTCTTTGTGGTACCTGTCACGAAAGAATTAGATTTAAAGAAAGCCGCTAAAGCTGTTGATGAGAAAAATATTCAAATGATAAAAGAAAAAGAACTCCTTCCATTAACGGGCTATGTGCATGGCGGCTGTTCACCCATCGGAATGAAAAAAGACTTTAAAACGATACTCGACCAATCGGCAGCCAATGAAGCAGGTATTTTAATTAGTGCAGGTAAAGTTGGCTTTTCTGTTGAAATAAATCCTGCCGATTTAACACAGCTTGTCCACTGGCAATTAGCAGATATTGCCACCGATTAATTTTGATGAAAGAGAGGGATTGAAATGGCCAATATTGAATTTGAAATCAAAGAACATATCGGCGTTTTATCAGAAAATGATAAAGGCTGGAAGAAGGAATTAACACTGACAAGTTGGAATAGCCGCCAACCCAATTTTGACATCCGCTCATGGGATCCAGAATATAACAAAATGAGCAAAGGTCTAACGTTAACCACAGAAGAATTGATTGCTTTACGTGATCTATTAAATGAAATGGAGTTATAATTTGTGATAGAGTACTCACAAGAACGTCAAGTCACAGAAGCACAATTGGTTCAATTGTATACATCAGTTGGTTGGACGAACTATTTGAATGGTCCAACTCCGCTTTTAACCCTTTTAAACCAATCGCGTCATCATTACGCAGCTTGGGATAAAGAAAAATTAGTCGGGTTAGTACGTGTCATAGGTGATGGTGGCTACATTGCTTATATCCAAGATTTACTCGTTGATCCAGCATATCAAGGCCGAGGTATTGGCAGTCAATTAATGAAATTAATGCTTAAAGAAGTCAACTATGCGCAACAAATTATTTTAACAACCGAACAGACGCCAAAAACAGTAGCGTTTTATCAATCACTTGGTATGGAAACATATGATCAATTGGATCTCGTTGGTTTTTATATGAAAGGATTTGGCAATTAACAATGGCTAAAAAGGATAACGATCACAATTTTGGATTAGGTATTGGTGTCGGTGTCGCTTTAGGAGTCGCATTTGGTCTATTGATGGATAATCTAGCTATTGGGATTGCCATCGGAATTTCATTAGGCGTTGCCTTTGACTCTGGTTTTGCTGAAAAAGAAAATGATTTACCAGAAAAGAAAGAAATTTTAGAAGTTGATGATGAAAAGGTTGTTAGCGAAGAAAAAGAAGAAGAGCCGAGGGAATGATTTAAAAAAATATTTAGAAAATATTCTTTGCATTCTGAACTCGGTCATGGTATCATCTTATTGTTGCACAATTGTGCATGGAATAACTGTAGACTAGCAGATAGTTTACGGCAGAAAAGGAGAAGACAATATGAAAGCAGACATCCATCCAAAATACCAACCCGTTGTCTTTATGGATACTACAACTGGCTATCAATTTCTATCTGGTTCAACTCGTAGCTCACAAGAAACAGTTGAATGGGAAGATGGGAATACATACCCATTAATCCGTGTAGAAATTTCTTCAGACTCACATCCATTTTACACAGGACGTCAAAAATTCACGCAAGCCGATGGCCGTGTGGATCGTTTCAACAAAAAATATGGCTTCACAGACAAAAACGCAGAAGCAGAGTAATTTTTGTCTATAAACATTGGTATATAAGCATTTAAGAGGTTTACCATTTGAGGTGGTAGACCTCTTTTTTTGGTGTTTGGCTAACTTTTTGCCGACTTATTATTGGTTTGATGAAATTTACGGAATTGTGTAAAAGTAATAGGGAAAGTTGCAAAGGGTACTGATGTTTGGCGAACGGATGCCCTCTTTTTTCTCTAGGGTAAACGCGTTTGGCGAACGGAAGCCCCTCCCGCGATTTGAGTTCCCTGCGATTGCCAAACGCGTTCCCCTCCCACAATTTGAGTTCCCTACGATTGCCAAACGGAAGCCCTTCCCACCTCCTTGAGTTCCCTGCGATTGCCAAACGCGTTCCCCTCCCGCGATTTGAGTTCCCTGCGTTTGCCGAACGGAAGCCCCTCCCGCGATTTGAGTTCCCTGCGTTAGCCAAACGGAAGCCCTTCCCACCTCCTTGAGTTCCCTGCGATTGCCAAACGCGTTCCCCTCCCGCGATTTGAGTTCCTTGCGTTAGCCAAACGGAAGCCTCTCCCGCGATTTGAGTTCCTTGCGTTTGCTAAACGCAGCTCTTCAAGTAATTTTAGTTCCTCGCGTTTTCTTCCAAACACACTATAGAGAAATCAAAAAGCTATAACACGCTCACTAAAGTAAGCAAAACCCGAGCAAAATCCAATCAACATATCATCGAAAATGAATGACACCACTCAGAATCTATACTCACATCATGACCTTAACGAACTTTAATTAGCAACATCCATTTACCAATGGATATAACGTATCTTATGTACCTCTTTGTGTTATATTTATTAAAACGATTAGTTTGGAGTGGTGAAGATGGACTATACAAAAATTAATGCGAAGACCATTGATGAGTGGGTTGAAGATGGCTGGCAATGGGGCATTCCAATTAGCCGAGAAGAATTTGCCAAAGCAAAAGAAGGCCAGTGGGAAATGGTGTTAACCCCTACGAAGCCAGTCCCTAAAGAGTGGTTTCCACACGATTTAAAAGGCAAAAAAGTGTTAGGTTTGGCTTCAGGTGGAGGTCAACAAATGCCGATTTTTGCTGCTTTAGGGGCTGAGTGTACGGTCTTAGATTATGCAACGAAACAAATTGAAAGTGAAAAAATGGTGGCAGAGCGAGAAGGCTATCAAATGGAGATGATTCAAGCAGATATGACGCAAGCTCTACCTTTTGAAGATGAAAGTTTTGACTTAATTTTTCATCCTGTTTCGAATGTTTATGTTGAAGATGTTTTATCGATTTGGAAAGAATGTTACCGTGTATTAGAGCCAGGCGGTCGTTTGCTTTCCGACTTAGATAATGGTATTAATTTTCTGTTTGATCCAGATGACGAGACGACGATTAAGTATAGTTTGCCATTTAATCCCTTAAAAAATCCTGAGCAATTAAAAATGCTGGAAGCAACGCATTCCGGGATTCAATTTTCACATACCATAGAAGACCAAATTAGAGGTCAATTACAAGCTGGTTTTCGACTGCAAGATATTTATGAAGACACAAATGGAGAAGGTTTCCTTCATGAACAAGGTATTCCATCTTTTTGGGCGAGCCTCGCGATAAAAGAATAGGTAGAGATATTTATTAGAGGAAGGGGAAATATAATGAAAATTTATTTTGCAGCATCGATTCGTGGCGGTAGGCAAGATGCGGAATTATATAAGGAATTGATTGCGTTTTTGAAGGAAGACCATCAAGTGTTGACTGAGCATATTGGAGACAATTTAGTGACAGATGAGGGCGAAAAAAATCTGTCGGATAAAGAGATTCGTGATCGGGATATTGCTTGGATTGTTGAAAGTGATGTGATGATTGCGGAGACAACGCGTCCTTCGTTGGGCGTTGGTTATGAGTTGGCTTATGCAGAATTTTTACAAAAACCGGTCATTATTTTGCACCGGCAGGAAGTGAGTCCGCTGTCCGCCATGATTGCTGGAACAGATTATTTTGATAAAATATTTTATTATTCTAACTTTGATGAAGCTGTAAAAATTTTAGAAAGTGAGCTAACCTGATGAAATACCAATGGCGAAGACCACGCCAACCGCATCGCTGCCTTATATCCGATTGCCTACAATTTGCGGTTGAAGTTAAAGCGCGCCGAAATTGGTTCTGAACCTTTTGAATCCACGGTTTACCCACTCGAAGACCTATGGACGCTCGAGCATTACGACCCGGGCCAACCCATCGACAAAATCATGATCAGACAACCCCATCCAATAAATATCACTGATTTTAAACAAGCTGTAGTGGCATCACAAAAGAAAAGCCGAACCTGCTATACGAAGAAGTGCAGTTGAAAGCTAGTGGGATAGTCATTCCACCGTCAATTCACAAACACTTAAGGAAGCAAAATTTTCACCTTGATGAAGTGGGCATGTCAAATGCTCAAGTCTTATTGTTTGATGACTATGTGTTGAAAATAACCGACTTGGCCGATGAAGAAGGAGGAAAAGAACGAGTGATGATGCGCTTGTTAGCTGATCAATTGCCGGTTCCGACTATTATTGAAGTAGAAGAAGCGGAAGGGCAGAGATTTTTGTTGATCCGCTCGTTTGAAAGTGGTATTTCATCCGAGCGCCGTTGTTTCCCTCGTTTGAAAGTGGTATTTCATCCGAGCGCCGTTGTTTCCCTCGTTTGAAAGTGGTATTTCATCCAATCGCCGCTGGTTCCCTCGGATAAAAAGTGTGTTTCATCCGAGCGCGTTTGTCTCCCTCGGATAAAAAGTGTGTTTCATCCGAGCGCGTTTGTCTCCCTCGGATAAAAAGTGTGTTTCATCCGAGCGCGTTTGTCTCCCTCGGATGAAAAGTGTGTTTCATCCGAGCGCTGTTGTTTCCCTCGGATGAAAAGAGTGTTTCATCCGAGCGCGTTTGTCTCCCTCGGATGAAAAGTGTGTTTCATCCGAGCGCGTTTGTCTCCCTCGGATGAAAAGTGCGTTTCATCCGAGCGCTGCTGTTTCGCTCGGATGAAAGTAGAGTTTCATCCGATCGCGTTTGTCTCCCTCGGATGAAAAGTGCGTTTCATCCGAGCGCGTTTGTCTCCCTCGGATGAAAAGTGTGTTTCATCCGAGCGCGGTTGATCCGCTCGTTTGAAAATGATATTTCATCCGATCGCGGTTGTCTCCCTCGTTCGAAAGTGATATTGATTTGAAAAAATAAGTCTGGAATAAAAGGTTTCAGCTAGCTAAAAAAACAGAAATCACTCTTTCATTTATGAGTGATTTCTGTTTCTGTTTTTTATACCTTACTCCCCTCCACCTCCGAATAATACATCTTATACAAAATATGCTGCGGGAAATTGCCAAACTGTTTACCAAAAATAGTTAATCCGCCACCATAATCACTTTCTTCAACAGCAATCCGTATGGTAATCAGACCATCATCAAAATTCAAATCATCTAAAGTAATACTCGAAAGACTTTCGCTATCCACTAATGATTCATGGGGGGTAATCCGTAAGGTTTTCATCAAGCCGTATTGGCTATTACGGTCCGGCCACCAGTCGGGATTCAGTTTGCCACGGACATCGGAATAATTACCGCGGATCGTCCAATTGCCAATGTAGACATCGTTGATATAGAAACCGACTTGTGATGGCCAATTGTTATTCGAAACAGGAAATTCGGAAGCAATCTCGAGTGATATTTCTAATAATTCTGGTTTTTGCGATGAGACATCTAAATAGTTTGGAATTTTATATTCGAAAAAGCCAGAGGTAATCCAAATAATTTGTGCTTCCATCCGCTGAGGGTTCATAAAATGTTTTGGTTCATCCAAAATACCAATATAATTTGTCGAAGTAGCTAATCCGCAAGTAGGCGTTGCTTCATAATCCGTAAAATGCCCAACTGGAATACTTTCTTGGTATACTTTAAAGGTTGGGAAAACAAGACCAGGGAAGCGGACATAGAGTTCATCAATCGCCAATCGACAAATTTTTTGTGTGCCTGATTGCGCTGCCTCAACGCGCGTTCGAATGATGCCAACATCTTCTAATTGTTTAATATGTCGTGTCACAATGCCGCTCGACAAATATAATTTCTCGGCAATATCTTTAATATTATATTCTCCAATAGCTAACAAATTGATAATGCGTAAACGTGATTCGCTAGCTAAAGCTTCTAAAACCGGTAAATGTTCTAAGCTTGTATCAATTTCCAATTAAAAGAACCTCCTCACATGATTTACTTTTAAGTAAATTATAGCACAACAAAGCAGTCATAGAAACTACTCAATTGCTTCTTGTGTAAACATAGGACTCACAACATAGAAAGCGATTGCAAACAATAATCTTACGTATTATACTTATATATAGAAAAGGCTTTATTAAGCGCATTTGCTTTACTTATAAGTCAATCGTTAAGGAAGGAGGCTGCGTTATCGGTAGGTGATGTCCATTGTTAGGTCGAAATAGAGTTATTTATTTAAAAAAGGAGAAATAATAATGAAGAAAAAATTAAGTCTTTTAGCTTTAGCATCTCTAGCTCTTTCTGTTGTACCTTTTGCGAGTACACAAACAGTTGATGCGCAAGAAAATGTTATTACTGTATGGAGTGGGGTAACGGGACCAGATGGGGAATTGATCCGTCAAAACATCGAAGAATATAACGCAACAAATCCAGAGTTTCCGGTTGAATTGTTAGCTATGGAAGGTGCCACTTTAAACCAACGTTTAGTAACAGCAACACGTTCACGTGAAGGTATTCCTGACCTTGCGCTGGTAGCATCTGAAACGGTCACACAATATGTTGGACAAGGCCTATTAGAATCATGGGATACATTTATTGAAGGAACAGAAGTTAATGCTGAGAATTATTTAGAAGAGGCATGGACAGTTGGTACGGTTGATGACTCACAATATGGTTTACCAACAACCATGGGTACTTGGGTGATGTACTACAACCAAGATTTAGTGGATCAGTATGTTCCTGGTGCAACGGATGATGGTATTGTGACGTATGAAGAAATTGAAACAGCGGGTGAATTAGCGAAAGAAGACGGCGTTTATGCATATGGACTTGGTTGGCCAATGCAAAACTTTAACAACCTTTACTTACAAATGGGTGGAACATTCGCAGACGAAAATGGCGTTATTAACATTAATAACGAAACGGCCGCTGCTACCATTGAACAATTCAAGAGTATGTACGAAGCAGGTTACACAACCGGTAATGGTATCGATACGGTTGCTGAATTTATGAATGGTAATGTTATTTTCTTGCCAGAAGGTACTTGGATGTTAAGTCAAATGGAAGATATTACAGACTTTGAATGGGGTCAAACCTTTACACCGCAATGGGATGCAGAAAACATTGTTCAAGCAAGTGGGGCTTCACAATTTGTTATGTTCCTAGACCAAAATCGTCCAGATGAGCGTCGTGAAGCAGCCGTTCAATTTGTGGATTGGTTAAGAACAAATCAATTAACATGGTTGAAATCTGGTGAAAACACTGCCTCATTAGCTATGTTAGAAAACGAAGAATATTTAGCAATGCCTCAATCATTCTTAATTAAAACGCCAGAAGCACGTGAAGCCATTACAATCATTACTGATGAAGGTTCATCACATGTGTTTGGTGAAATTGATGCAACTGCTTGGGATATGTTTGAAGGTAATGTTGATATTATGGAACAACTTAACCAAATTCAACAAACCGTTAACGACATTATGGGTTACTAAAATAAACTAAGAATAAAACAAGAGGAGGATGTCAATCCTCCTTTTAATTAAAAGGGTGGGTAATTTTGGAAAATACACAAGCAAATCCAAATCTTAAAAAACGTAAAAAACTCAATTTCCAGCCAGCCTTATTTGTTGGACCGCATCTCATCATCTTTTTGATTTTTACTTTAATCCCGTTTGTTTATGGGATTTATATTGCATTTACTGATTGGGATCTATTTACAGATCCGGTCTTTGTTGGATTCAAGAATTTTACAACAATCTTATTCGATCAAGATTCTAGTTTTTATCGTCAATTTTGGAATGGTTTAGGTAATACTTTCTTCTTTGTTCTTATTACGGTTCCGTTTTGTATACTCGTGCCATTATTTTTAGCAACAATTTTAAATACACGACCAAAACTCCATCGATTATTCCAATCAATTTTCTATGTTCCTTCATTATTTGCGATATCTGCGGTTATGATAATTTGGCAGTTTTTACTGAGTATTTCATATGGACCGATCAATGAAATCTTTGGAATAAATATCAACTTATTAAGCACACAGCCTTACGCTTGGATAGCTTTAGTTGTTGTAACCGTCTGGTGGACGATTGGGGGTAACTTAGTTATTTACCAAGCCGCTATTAACGGGGTATCAACTGATATGCTGGAAGCGGCTGAGTTAGATGGCGCCAATGCCTTTCAAAAATTGTTCAAAGTGGTCGTACCAAGTATTCGTTTCCAGATTTTATATACAACGATTACGACTACGATTGCGCAATTTAATGTTTATGGTCAACCGCTGATGTTAACGGGTGGTGGTCCTAACCGTTCAACGGAAGTGCTTATTATGAATGTGCAGCAAAATGCCTTTGGGGCAGGGATGTCAAGAGCTGGGATTGCCTCAGCAATGGCCGTCATGTTAGGCCTATGTATTATGGCGGTTTCTGTCATTCAATTTTTCATCATGAGAAAACAAGATTAGGAGGCTGGTGTCAAAATGAAAAAGAAAAAATTATCTATTTGGAGAATCTTGACCTATGCCGTCTTAATCCTGGCCGCATTAGCTTGGTCATACCCAATTCTTTGGGGGATCTTTACGTCATTTAAATCGGAAGCTGAAATTCGTCAATTAGGCTATAGCTTCTTGCCAATTAATTGGACAATTGAAAATTATCAAGAAATTTTATTTGAAAATCCTTCCACCCCTATTTTAAGCTGGTTTACCAACTCGCTGATTGTAGCGGTAGGACATGTGGCTTTAGTCTTAGTGGTAACATCTCTTGCTGCCTATGGCTATGCCCGTATGGACTTTAAGGGAAAAGATGTCTTGTTTTCATTTTTACTAGCATCCATGATGTTCCCAGGAATCGTTAACTTAATCCCATTGTATGACATCGTTCAACAGTTAGGTTGGTTAAATAACAAATTAGCCTTAATTGTGCCAGGTGCCGGAAGTGTTGGGAATGTCTTTTTAGTAAGGCAATTCGCATTAAATATCCCTAAATCCTTTGATGAGTCAGCGCGAATCGACGGAGCTAATGATTTTCAAATATTTACAAGTATTATTTTGCCGATTTTAAAACCTGTCTTAATCGTAACCGCTTTGTTCTCATTTACCGGTTCATGGAATGACTTCTTATGGCCATCCATTGTGATGAGTGGCTTAGATGATCTAACCATCACTCCTGGACTACAGTTGCTGCAAGGGCAATACCGTACCTATCCTGGACTAGGAGCAGCAGGAGCGGTTATGGCAATCATACCGACGGTATTACTTTATGTGTTTGCGCAAAAATACTTTATGGAATCACTCACACTTGAAGCAGGACTAAAAGGTTAGAGGTGAAACATTATGAGTCGCAAACTCGAACGCATCATTATCTATATCGCAAGTATTTGGCAAATAATTACCGGAGCAATTACGGCCGGTATTTATTTATTTAATTTAGAGTCGACCTTTCTAGGCGCCAATTCAGCCCTATCGACTTTTGGGAATTTTGTGTTTATCTATGGCATGGCTTACGTTACTATAGGGATTATTAATGCTATTTTCGCTAATAAATATCTGGAAGATGGCAGTATTCTAAAAGTGATGTTGTATTTTTGGATCGGACAGATTGTCGTATTTCTGTTGTTGGTGGATTATGTCAGTTTAATGTTATTGATTTTAGCTACCACCATCGCCTTTGCGAAAAATAAATCCATAAAAATGCAACATTCAATTAAATAACACACATAATAATGTAACTTGAGGAGCAGTTTGTATGAAAAGAAATGAATATCCACGCCCGCAGTTTGTGCGTGAGAACTGGTTAAATCTAAATGGAGAATGGGAATTTTGCTTTGATGATGAGAATCGCGGCATGAAGGAACAATGGTTCAAAAACAATGTGCCTTTTGATCAAGTTATCCAAGTCCCATTTGTTTATCAATCTAAATTAAGTGGGATTCATGATACGGGCAACCATGAAATTGTTTGGTACCGTCGAACATTTACGATGCCAGAAGATTTTACCAAAGACCGTTTTGTCCTTCATTTTGGCGCGGTTGATTATATTGCAGATGTCTTTGTTAATGGTTCGCTAGTTGGCCAACATATTGGTGGACATACCTCCTTTAAATTTGATGTTTCAGCCTATCTCGACAAAGATAGCGACCAACAAACCATTACTTTACGCGTGTTTGACCCTCGCAAGGATGAACGTATCCCAAGAGGTAAGCAAACCTGGTCAGAAGAACCCCATTCGATTTGGTATACAAATTCAACTGGGATTTGGCAAACCGTCTGGTTAGAAAATATCGCTGCATCATCCATTGAAGCAGCTTATTTTACACCGAACATCGATAACGGAACAGTGGAGTTATTAGTCGATCTCCATAATCCGAAAGTCAACCAAAGCTTAAATTATACCATTGCATTTAAAGGTGAAAAAGTTGCCAGTGGTCGCTTAGATTGCCATAGTCCTTTTATGGAAATAACTATTTCGATTAGCCAGCAACAAATTTTTAGAACAGCCTTTCACCATAATGGTTGGTATTGGACACCTGAGACACCGAATTTATTTGATGTTCGTTTAACGTTAGAAGAAGACGGACAAACCTTAGATAGCGTTGATAGCTACTTTGGGATGCGTAAAATCCATATTGAAGACGGGAAAACCTATCTGAATAACAAGCCATATTACCAAAAACTGGTGTTAGACCAAGGTTACTGGCCGGAGTCGTTGATGACCGCTCCATCAGACGAAGCCTTTAAAAAAGATATTGAATTATCGAAAGCGATGGGCTTTAACGGCGCTCGTAAACACCAAAAAGTCGAAGATCCGCGCTTTTTATATTGGGCTGACCAAATGGGTTATATTGTTTGGGGCGAATCAGCTTCAGCTCATTATTTCAGTAAAGAATCCATTTCTTACGTGACAGACGAATGGAAAGAAATCGTCAAACGCGATTATAACCACCCATCAATTGTGACTTGGGTACCATTTAACGAAAGTTGGGGGATTGGTGAAGTGGCGCGTGATCGCCGCCAGCAGCACTACACCCAAGCCTTGTATCATCTGCTTCACGCTCTGGATACAAGCCGTCTGGTCATTTCCAATGATGGTTGGGAAATGACTGAAACCGACATCACAGCTGTTCACAACTATGCCCACGGCCAAATCGATGAAGTGAAAAAATTCGAACAATTTAAACACGATACAAATTATAAAATAAATATCCTTGCGTCAACCTCTGCTGGTCGACCAATTTATGCCGAAGGCTTTAGTTACCAAGATACACCTATTCTTCTGACTGAGTATGGTGGGATTGGTTATAAAGTGGGTGAACAAGCAGGCTGGGGTTACACCAGTGTAACGGACGAAGCAGACTTTGTTTCTGAATATGAACGTGTGACCAATGCTGTGATGGAATCAAACCATTTATTCGGTTTTTGTTACACCCAGCTCTATGATGTGGAGCAAGAAATTAATGGCTTATTAACTTATGATCGTCAACCAAAATGTCCGTTAGAAAAAATTAAAGCCATCAACAGTCAGTACCACAGCAATAATATTGCGACGGACGATAGCGAGGGATGCAAATGCTAAAAAAATACTGGTTGCTATTAATGGCCGTATGCAGTGTTATTTATTTTGGAGGGGTTCAAGCAGTGACAGCAGAAGAAATTTATTATAATAATCCCATCGGGAATATGACGGATATTGGGGATCCTTATATTTTAAAAGATGACGGTAAATATTACATGTATGCGACTTCGGCACCGGGCGTGGGCTTTTTGGTTTGGGAGTCAGACAATTTGGTGGATTGGGAAGAATATGGTTTGGCTTATGATCACATGCATTCTGACTTATGGGCGACGGGGGATTTTTGGGCGCCGGAAGTCATTAAGCATGGCGACACCTACTATATGTCCTATAGTGCCCGCAACCAAGAAGACAGTTTGCGGATTGCGATAGCAACGAGTGATTCGCCGACCGGTCCTTTTGTGGACGCGAACCCTGATTTAATAGCTGATGAAGGTTCGTATATCGACGGCCACTTCTTTATTGACGATGATGGCACACCTTATTTCTATTATGTCAAAGATAATTATGAAAATATTGTTGATGGTAAGCATGTCAGCCATATTTATGTACAGGAAATGGCTAACGATTTGTTGAGTTTGGTGGGCGAACCACAATTTCTATTGGAGCCCGATCATGAGTGGGAAGACCCTAATGGCGACTACCAATGGAATGAAGGTCCGTTTGTGATCAAACACGAAGACCGCTACTACTTGATGTATTCTGCCAACTTCTTTGCCGGACCCAATTATGCGGTAGGTTATGCGGTGAGTGACAATCCGATGGGACCTTTTGAGAAAAGTGACACCAACCCGATTTTGACATCGGATTTAAGCAAAGGGATTTCCGGCCCCGGCCACAACAGTGTGACGAAAGGCCTGGATGATGAGACGCTCTATATCGTGTACCACATCCACACCGATCCCAACAACCCAAGCGGCAACCGCCGTCCAGCGATTGATCGCCTTTACTTTGAAGACGGCGAATTGAAAGTTGACGGCCCAACTACCGACGACGTCCAATTAAAATAAATATCTCTGGCAAGAGACGAAACCTCTAAGCTTTCAACCGGAAAGCTTAGAGGTTTTTTGTGGTGCAGCCAGCAAGGGCGGCGCTAAATTGGTGGAGTGGTTGGATCTGACGTGAAAGTGCTTCCGGTACGTCAGTTTAGACGCTAAACTGACGAACTGAGCCTCTTAAACTGTCTATTTAGACGCTAAACTGACGAACTGAGCCTCTTAAACTGTCTATTTAGGCACTAAACTGACGAACTGAGCCTACTTAACTGTCTATTTAGCTACTTAACTAACGTGACCCACCTCTCGCCCCACTGCTAAACCGCCTCGCCCCCGCCAACACCAAAAAAACCAGCCGCAAAGGCTGGTCTTTACAACTTATCTTTAAAATGTTCCCTGACCAACTCAATAAAGCGGTCGGTGATGTTGGCGGTAAAGCCCCAGAGATACTGGTCGTCAAGGCGATAGTAGGGGATTTTGGCTCTAAAGGTCCGCATCCGAATATCACGTGAACTGTTGATATAATCGAAAGGAAAATCGTCGGTATAATTGGCTTGGGCAGTGATTTCGTAATAAGCTGGTCGGTTTTCGACAAGGAACCGCAATGGCAGAGTAAAGACACTGGCCACTTCCTCGTTGGGGTTCAGCAGATCAATATCAAAGTCATGCAGTACCCCGACATAACTATAAATCACACGGCTATCTTGGACAATATAGTCTAAAGCACCAAAAAGTTCAATCTTACTACCATCGTAGTTTAACTCTTCAACGGTTTCCCGCACGGCAGCTTCTGCTGGTGTTTCACCTTCATCAATTCGTCCGCCCGGAAAAGATGTTTCGTTCGGTTGTGAAATGTGTTGACTACGCACTTCATATAACAAATGTAGTTCGTTATCTATTTCAACAAGCGGAATCAGCACCGCATAGCGTTTCGTTGTGCCAATGGGTCTAGCGCGGTAATTGTCTACCATTTCTTTAATCGATTGCATCGAAAAGTTTTTCATTCGACACCTCCATGTACTGAATTCTCTCCTATTATACCATTTAAACCTTTAAATAAATAACTTCATAGCTAACAATGCTGTTAGGAAAAAGCCACTGAATATGGTATGATAGGAGAGGAAATTCTACAATTGAATCTGAGATATTTATTTAAAGGAGAAATGACATGATTACAGCAGTAGACTTAAGAGCGGGTATGACTTTTGTTCAAGATGGTAAATTGATTCGTGTGCTCGACGCGAGCCACCATAAACCTGGTAAAGGGAATACGGTTATGCGTATGAAATTGCGTGATGTGCGTACGGGTGCAACTTATGATACTACATTCCGTCCGGATGAAAAATTTGAACGTGCCTACATTGAAACAAAAACCGTTCAATACCTATATAGCATGGACGGTACGTCTTACTTTATGGACTTGGAAACATACGAGCAGTATGAAATTCCAAACGAATTGATTGAATACGAATTGAAATTCTTGCTTGAAAATATGCAAGTTAAAATTCAATTCTATACAACGGAAGTTATCGGGGTTGAATTACCTGGTTCAGTCGTTTTAACGGTTGCTGAAACACAACCATCGATTAAAGGGGCTACTGTTACAGGTTCTGGTAAGCCAGCGACAATGGAAACAGGTTTAGTCGTGAACGTGCCGGACTTTATCGAAGTCGGTGAAGCGCTAGAAATTAGCACTAGCGAAGGAACTTACCAACGTCGTGCACAAAGATAATTAACCTTAAATAAATATCATCCTGCGTATACCGTAGGGTGATATTTTTTGTTCATGTATATACATTTGGTGTATTCTATTTAAGAGGTGAAAATATTGACAATGTAAAATTAGTTAATTGGGGAAACTCAAAAGCGATCCGTATTCCGATTGCGATTATTCAACAGTTAATTTTAAACGAAAACCAGTTATTTGAAATCAAAGTTCAAAATGAACATATTCAATTAATTCCTAAACAAGAATATCCTGAAACAATTTACGAATTGTTTGCAGACTATAACGGTAAAGCTTTTAATTATTCAGAAGAAGAATTAGATTGGGGAGAAGCTAAAGGAGAGGGATTGGAGTGGTAATTCAGCAAGGTGATATTTTTTATGTTAACTTCAGCCCTAGTAAAGGGTATGAACGACCATCTAGAAGTCCGGCGATTGCATTGAGTCACGATTTTGTGCAGGCATCAAGTGGGATAACCATTGTTGCCCCCACATCCAATACATCACGTAACTTTCCAACTTATTATCCGTTGACAGAAACAGAAAAAATCCCTTGCTATTATTCACACCTAAAAATTGCTTTTTGATTTAAGCGATCATTATAGCAAAAATTAACTGTCAATAAATTGACTACTAAGCTTGATTTTAGTAAAATTAAATCACTTTTACATTGAATCGGAGGCGAAAGTTTATCGAAAAAGTAGCAGTTATTGGTATGGGTGTTAGTGGGTCTGCCACACTCCTAGCCTATCAAAAAGCGAAACAAAAATACCCAAATATGGAAGTAGAAATTGATTGTTTTGACACAGAAGCATCTTTTGGCCGAGGTGTTCCTTTTCGAGAACCATCAGAAGAAGCGTTAATTAATTCGCCTAGCGATGCTATTTCATATGATTTTGAAAACATGCATGATTTCGTTGAGTGGTTAGAAGAAAAACAAATCCCTATTCCACAATATGCCCCGCGTCGTTTGTACGGCGATTATTTATTTGATCGCACGCAAGAACTAGTTGAAGCCTTAAATGCGACCAGCTTTTACAGTAAAGTAGAATCACTCACTTGGTTACCAACTAAGAAAAAATGGGCGGTTAAACTTGAAAAATCTGAACTGGCCGATGATGAGGACCAGCTTTATGACCGTGTCCACTTATGTTGCGGTGAGTTTCCCATTCAAGATTTCTACCAATTAAAAGGTCACCCTCGTTACATTCATCAGACCTATCCTTTGAATAAATATCCCAAAGATGTCGATACTGCTGCTAGAGTAGGCATCATCGGAACAGGCTTATCGGGAATTGATGTGTTGAAATACTTAGGTAACGACCGTCAAGTAGCAGAGATATTTATTTTTTCACTTGGCGGGCATTTCCCGACGGTTCGTGGGAATGATGAAGTCGAACTCCAATTTGACTGCCTCCAACAAGTACGCGTGGACGAGCAAATTAAACAAAATAATGGTTATTTGGATTTTGAAACGGTTGATAAATGGATCACGCATGACTTGGCGTTAAATCAATTAGATTTTAAAGCGTTCAAAGAAGAATATTATCTGCCTGGAATTGAAGGAATCGAAAAAACGCTCGCTAATCCAGAGGTTGTTGGGCAGATGCAAGCGGCCATGAGTCATTTGACGGTCATTATGACCACAATTTGGGAAGTTTTATCCGAAGAGAACCGGAAGCAATTTAATGAAAAATACAATGACATAATCAACCATTTACGTAATCCAATGCCGCCTAATTCTGCTAAAGAAATTCTCGCACTTGCCAAAGAGAATCGCTTAACTGTCCTTGGTGATTTAGAGACCATTGACCGTGAGGCCGACGACAAGCTAATCTTAATCCCTGAAGATAAGGATAAAGAGTCTGTCGCCGTGGATTGGGTTGTCAACGCAACCGGTGGACAATTAACGAACAAGAGTGAATTGGACAGTCATCCGCTCCTTGACCACCTACTCGATGAACGGATTGCTCAAGTTGACACCGCCAAAGGATTAAGTATGAATCGTCAAACGGTTCAAGTGATTTCACCGCGTTACGGCGAATGGGACAATTTGCATGCGCATGGTATGTTGGTTAATGGGGTTATTTACCAAAATAATTCTACTATTAAAATTCAACAGCATGCAGAAGCCTTAATGAACCGCCTGCTCGAAAAAAAGCAGTAAGCTTTTAGACAAACAAAGCCCAGTAGTTTATAATTGACTTATCTTAGGCTTTTATTTGAAAGGTGGAAAGACAATGGAGTGGATAATAATTTTAGTCGTTGTTGTCATTATCGGCTTAGCATGGATGATGATTTACAACCGTTTGATTCAAAGACGTAATTGGACCGATGAGAGCTTTAGCCAAATTGATGTCCAATTGAAACGCCGGAATGATTTGATTCCAAATTTAGTCGAAACCGTTAAAGGTTATGCGAGTCATGAGCGTGAAACCTTAGACCGTGTCACTCAAGCCAGGCAACAAATGTTAGCTTTGCCAAATGATGCCAGTCCGGAACAAATCAATACCATGTCTAATCAGTTAACAGGAGCCTTATCACGTCTTTTAGCCGTAGCTGAGTCTTATCCTGAATTAAAAGCGAATACCAATTTTACGCAATTACAGCAAACACTCGCTGACACTGAAGACAAAATTGCTAAAGCAAGAATGCTTTACAATTCAAGCGTTCAACAATACAACACGGCCGTTGAATCCATGCCGAATAATATTATTGCCGGTGTCCACGGCTTTAGGACACGCCCTTATTTAGAAACGCCAGAAGAAGACCGTGCTGTGCCAGAAGTGAGTTTTTAATCACATAAGCATCAAGTAATAGAAGTCAATTCAGACAAGATCTACTTGGCTGGATTGACTTTTTTAAAGCCCTGAAATAAATATCATCGACTCAAAGCAGGGATATTTATTAAAAGAAAGATTGCTATTAGAGGGGAAAAAGAGTACAATTTTTTAGTTAAGTGTAATAATTGGTAAAGAAGTCGTTAAATCTTAAAAAATGTGAAAATAGACTATCATTTAGCTGTATAAGTATAGTAAAATGTTGACTAATTAGGTAAAGGAGGGAAATGATGAGTCGCGTCAATTTGTATGTGCATTACGATCCGGTAATGAACTATATTAAGACACGTGGGATAGATTTAAAAATTGAAGATTTCAATAATCAGTATGTTCCTCATAATTTGATTCTCGCTGAAGCTCACTTACAATTTGGCCGATTCGATGCTCCAACAAACTTCAAAATTCTTCGCGGGCAACCGGAAGTGTTGCAATACCTTGAAACGGTAACCAAACAACAAATCCATTCGTCGAATTGGATTGATTTTGAAAGTATCGAGTTGATGCATCAGTTAACACCGAATGAGATCGCTGAAATCTTATATCTGTTTCATTCGGGCAATCCTTTGCGTTCTGCCTTCTTTTATAAGTTACAGAACAACTATGCATTTTTGACTTTGCCTAATGGGTTGAATAAAACCTACTATCGTTATGTCAGTCATTTTATTCCAAGATTACAGCGTGTATTAAATACCAAGATGGGTCAACTCATGAATGAAAATCGGAGTTTTCTTTTTGCGCGTCGGACAAAAGTTGCGCCGGTACCCCAAGCCATTGTTGATCAATTAGAGCATTACTTTTTATTTGGTTTGAAGTTTGATTTTGCTCGTGCCGAATTAATCAATAAGAATTGGCAAATCCCATTATTTATTATTGAGGATGAATTAACTTTGTTAACCTTGGCGCAAAAAATAGATGAGTCTATCGGAATGTTAAGTTATAATATAGAAGTGCAAGAATGGCATTTATCAATTAACGGTGAAAATGACGAAGAGAAGCTGGAGGAAACTCAATGAAAATAATCCTTTTATATGGTGGACAAAGTGCAGAGCATGACATTTCAATCTTGTCGGCACATACCATTTGTCAATTAATTATGTACGAGTATTATCAAGTCCAACCCATTTACTTAACAAAAGATGGCAGATGGTTAAAAGGGCCTTTATTAGAGCAATCCCCAACCAATGTTAACCAACTTCGGTTAGAAGAAGGTCAAGTAGCCAGCTGGGCACAATCAGATACAGAAACTTCGGTGGGTGTAGCCATTAATCCAGGGGAAATTCAAGAACCGGATGTCATTGTCTTTCCTGTCTTACATGGGCCAAATGGTGAAGATGGAACCATTCAAGGTTTCCTTGAAGTTTTAAACTTACCTTATGTTGGTGCGGGTGTTACAGCAAGTGCCAATGGGATGGATAAAATCATTTCAAAAAGCTTGTTTGATAAAATGGGCTTACCCCAAGTCCCTTATGTATCTTTTAATGCACTGGATTGGCGTACCGATAAAGATGATATTATTCAACGCTGTGAAGGCAGCTTGATTTACCCTCTATTTGTTAAACCGGCTAATATGGGATCAAGTGTGGGTATCAGCAAGGTTGAAAATGTTGAAGAATTGATTACTGCTGTTGAACTTGCTTTTCAATATGATCGTCGTATCGTAGTTGAACAAGGTATTTTAGCACAAGAGTGTGAAGTCGCTATTTTAGGTAATGATGATGCCCATGTCAGCGTGGTGGGACGACTCGTTAAAAAACAAGACTTCTACGATTATAATGAAAAATATATCAATAATACGGTGGAAATGGAAATTCCAGCGGAACTTCCAGAAGCTATTGTGGCGCGTATTCAAGAATATGCCCTTGAGGCTTACCGTGTGATTGATGGGCGTGGACTGAGCCGCGTAGACTTTTTTGTGACTAGCAACCATGATATTTATATTAACGAAATAAATACCATGCCAGGCTTCACAGCCTTTAGTATGTACCCATTACTATGGAAAGAAACAGGCTTAAATCAACGTGACCTGATTGAAGAATTATTACAATTAGCCCTGCGTTCACATGAAACCAAGCAAGCCCTTAAGCAAAATAACTAATATTTTACTAGAAGGAATCGATAAATGAAATCTCTTAATTTAATGGAAATCGTCAAAGCGGTTCATGCGATTGATTATACGACCTCTGATCGTCAGATGATGATTGAACAAATCGAATTTGATTCACGCAAAGTCGGACCGAACACCTTATTTATCCCCTTAACCGGTGGGACAACAGATGGTCACGATTATATTGATATGGCTATTGAACAAGGTGCAACAGCGACCCTTTGGTCACGCCCAGAAGTTGAAGCCCCTTCCGATAAGTTAGCCATCATTTTGGTAGATGATACCTTACAAGCCATGCAAGATTTAGCGCACTATTATCGAACATTAGTAAATCCTTTCGTTGTGGGAATTACCGGCAGTAATGGGAAAACAACGTCGAAAGACATGACGGCTATGGCGCTTTCTGCTAAATATAAAGTGCATAAAACACAAGGGAACTACAATAACGAAATTGGTTTACCATATACAATCTTATCCATGCCTGAAGATACACAGGTCCTCGTTTTAGAAATGGGTATGAGTCAACTTGGCGAAATTGAAAAACTCAGCAAAATCGCTGAACCTAATATCGCAGCCATTACTTTAATTGGCGAAAGTCATATGGAACATTTAGGCAGCCGTCAAGGGATTGCGCGAGCTAAATTAGAAATCCTTAAAGGGATGAAAGAGTATGGGATCTTTATTTTCCCAGCCAATGAACCTTTAATTAGTGATGAAATGCCTGAGATTAATTTCCCCATTTATATGCGGTCATTTGGTTTTGATAAAGATGACGATGTCTTTGCTTACGATATTGTTGAAGAGCACGATAAAACCCTATTTAAAACCAATGTGGACGAAAATGTTATTTGCATGATTCCAGTGATTGGTGCTTACAATGTATCTAACGCCCTAGTGGCTTTAAGTATTGCGGAAGTGCTGGATGTTCCAATGGAACAAGCCATTTTCCAACTGGCACAATTCAAATTAACCGCTAATCGCCTTGAATGGCTAAAAACATATCAAGGTGCCCGCCTACTAAACGATGCTTATAACGCGAGTCCGACGTCAATGCGTGCAGTTTTACAAACTTTGTCAACCGTTGAAATGGCCGATACCAACCGTAAAATTGCGGTTTTAGGCGACATTCGTGAATTAGGTGAAGGCAGCGAACAATTCCACCGCCAATTGTCAGAAGTGATTTCGCCAGATGCGATTGAAGAAGTCTTTCTTTTTGGTCCAAATATGCGTTATTTATATGAAGAACTCCAAAAAGAATATGCCAGTGACAAGTTATTTTATGAAGAAGACAGTCACGAGAACTTAATCGTGGCACTGAATGCGACGATCAAAGCTGATGATGTAGTGCTCGTCAAATCAAGTTTCGGCGTCGACTTACTTAAAGTCGTTACCGCCTTAACCGGAAACCAAACCAAATAAATATCTCTGCTATAAACACAGGGACGTATGTATGATAAAGATAGCTACTCGACTTCGTAATCAGTTAGGATTAGAGCCTTTAAAAGCCACCTTTAGTGATGCAATGCTCATTCAACTTATTATCAAGTTTAGTAGCTGTCTTTATTCTGATGTACAATGAAAAATAGAAGAAAACAAAGAAAAGGAAGAAACGATTGAAATTTAATGAATTAGCAATAAGCGAAAAACTACTCAGCTCTCTTAGCGAAATGGGATTTGAGGAACCAACTCCTATCCAACAACAAGCCATTCCATTAGCATTAGAAGGCAGAGACATCATTGGGCAAGCCCAAACAGGAACGGGCAAAACAGCCGCCTTTGGGATTCCAATGTTAAATAAATTAAACCCTAATCAAGAAGGTATTCAAGGTTTGGTGGTTGCGCCAACCCGTGAATTAGCCATTCAAGTTCAAGATGAACTATTTCGTCTAGGTAAAGGTCAACGTGCACGTGTCTATGTTGTTTACGGTGGTGCACCAATTGGTCAGCAAATTGAACGTATTAAGCGGAATAAGCCACAAATTGTTGTGGGAACACCTGGCCGTATTTTAGACTTAATCCGTCGTGGTGTGTTACGCTTAGGTGATTTAAGAACCTTAGTTTTAGACGAAGCGGATGAAATGTTAAATATGGGCTTTTATGAAGATGTGTTTGCGATTATTGAAGCAACACCAGCAAGTCGTCAAACATTACTATTCTCAGCCACCATGCCTCCAGCGATTCGTCAATTAAGCAACAAAATCTTAAAAGAACCTCAACACGTCAAAATTGAAGCCAAAGAAATGACGGCTGATTTAATCGATCAATATTTCGTGAAATGTCGTGATGATGAGAAATTCGATATTTTAACGCGCTTAATCGATGTGCAAGCTCCAACGCAAGCCATTATTTTCTGCCGGACTAAAAAACGTGTGGATGAAGTAGGTCGTGGTTTAAATTTACGTGGCTATAACACGGAATTAATCCATGGAGATATTACACAACAAAAACGAACAAGTGTGATAAACCAATTTAGACAAAACCAAATTGAAATCCTAGTAGCTACTGACGTAGCCGCCCGTGGTCTAGATATTTCAGGGGTAACGCATGTTTACAACTATGATATTCCTCAAGATCCTGAAAGTTATGTTCACCGTATCGGCCGTACAGGCCGTGCCGGTAATGAAGGTATGTCTACGACATTTGTAACAAGTAATGAGATGCCTTATTTACGTACCATTGAAACACTAATTCGTAAAGAAATGACACCATTACGTCCACCAACCGATCAAGAAGCTAAACAAGGCCAAGTGCAACAAATCATTGCTAGTTTAGATGATAAGATTAGTGGTCGCGAAGTTGATAGCTACATGAATGTTGCTAAAAACATGTTAGAACAATACAACCCAACCGAACTTGTTGCAGCATTATTAAGTGAAGTGATTGTGACTCACAATGATGTTGATGTCACCATCTCACCGCAAAAACCTTTACCAAATGCGAATAAAAAAGACAACCGTCGTCCAAGTTCTAAACGTTCTCGCGGTAGCCGTGATCGCAATCGTGAAGGCGGTAGCCGTAATTCTGGTTCTCGTAGCAAAGGTCAAGGCAACAGAAGTTCTAAATCTGGCGGTTCCCGTCAAGCCAATGCAAAAAGCAAAAACTTTAAAGTGCGCCAAAAAGGTAGAGGCTAAAAGCAAGCGTTTGGTTGCGATTGAGGTATTTATTTAAAGGGGTATTAAAAGAGTGCGTATCGGAACAGACATTATTGAGATTGATCGAATTGCGGGAGCTTATGAGCGGAATGAGCGTTTTGCTGCGAAGATTCTGACGGAAGAGGAATTGGAAATCTTCAATCAGTTAACAGGTAGGCGGCAAATGAGTTTTCTGGCAGGTCGCTTTAGTGCCAAAGAAGCATACAGTAAGGCTTTACGTACCGGCATTGGTAAACTTAAATTTACGGATATTTCAATTCTTGCCAGTGAAAATGGTGTGCCTTATTTAGATAAGGCGCCGCTGATTGAAGGGGTTGATTTATCCATCAGCCATAGTCGTGACAATGCGATTGCGACGGTTATTATCAACCTTGGCGATAATCAAATCGATCAAATGTTGGATTTGTTTTTTGAAAAGAAGACAGAAGGTTAACGAAGGACTTAGGAGGACGCCACAGTGATAGAACCTAGTGAACATCGCCCAACACAAGTCATCATTGATTTGGATGCGATTCGACACAATGTAAAAACAATGATTAGCATGAAAGAAGAAAGGCAGTTAGTTTTTGCGACTGTTAAAGCGAATGCCTATGGTCATGGGGATGTCGCGGTTGCTAAAGCTGCGCTTGAAGCAGGAGCAGATGGCTTGATGGTTGCAACCGTAGATGAAGGGATTAGCTTGCGTAAAGCAGGTTTAGATGCTGTCCCAATTATTGTTCTGGGGCTAACTGACCCACGTGGGATTGCTGAAATCTTAATGTATCAACTGACCATTACCGTCAGCAACAGCCAGTTTTTCCAACAAGCCTACGAACAGCTAAGTAAACACCAACTGCTCGATTTGCTGAATCGCTATCCATTGAACTACCATCTGGCCATCGACACCGGAATGGGCCGGATTGGTTTACGGACTCAAGAAGAAATTTTAGACTTTATCGATGCGATGGACGATTACAGCTGGACGCATTGGGAAGGGGTTTTTACTCACTTTGCAACCGCAGGTGGCGGACCTGAAGCCTATGTGGACGAACAATGGAAGCGATGGGAGCATTTATTAGAAGTGGTGCCTAAAGGTGTTTCCTTGAGGCATTATGCTAACTCTGCTATGGGGATTTGGTACCCTCAACAACCGACATCAGACATTATTCGCTTAGGCATCGTCATGTATGGGATGAATCCAAAAGACCAGATTCCAATGAATCAAGTCGATGCCAGTCAAATTGCAGGTGACTTAGCAACGATTGAGTCAAGTCCTTTTGTGCCAGCTCTCCAACTCGTATCAGAATTAATTTATGTGAAGAAAGTAGAAGCGGGTAGCAAAATTAGCTACGGTGCGACCTATACCGCTCAAACCGACGAATGGATTGGGACAGTTCCAATCGGATATGCGGACGGTTGGTTGCGTCATTATAAATCCATTGATGTGCTGGTGCATGGTCAAGCTAGCCCTGTCGCCGGCGTCATTAATATGGACCAAATGATGATTCGCCTGCCGGAAGAATTGCCGATAGGCACAACGGTGACCTTGATTGGCCGCGACGGTCAGCTGAATAACCATGCGTCACTCTTAGCCCAACAATTAAATACCATCAGCTACGAAATTTTCTGTAGTTTGGGTGAGCGTGTCCCACGCGTTTACCTTAATGAATCCCCCCAATAAATATCTCAGCTCTTAGAGCTGCCGAAAAAAGATTGGAGAAAAAAATGTTAATGGTAGAAAAAATGGTTGTCGGTATTGCCTCAGAAAATACCTATGCAATTGTGAATGAAGACAAAAAAGCATTAATTATCGATCCGGGTGCGGAAGCTGAAACATTAATTGATTGGATCAAGTCCAATGGTTGGCAACCGCAAGCGGTCTTGTTGACCCACTGCCACTACGATCATATTGGTGCTTTAGATGCCGTGCGTGAGGCCTTTGCCATTGAAGCTTATGTCCATCCGATTGAAGCATCCTTCATCATCGATTCGCAGAAAAACTTATCTTACTTTGTAGGCTCAGCCTTTATGCAACGGCCAGCTGAACACGAATGGGATAGCATGGGCGTCAAAACTGTAGGTGACTTTGAATTTAAAGTCACCTTTGTCCCTGGACATAGTCCCGGCCATGTGGTCTATATTTTCGAAGATGATGGATTTGTTATTTGTGGTGATACCATATTTGAGCAATCCATCGGGCGGACCGATTTACCAGGAGGAAGTCAAGCCTTGTTATTAACAGGCATTCAAAAGGAAATACTCAGCTTGCCAGAAAATTACCGATTATTCCCCGGCCACGGTTCTGCGACAACAATTGCCGCTGAAATAAAAACCAACCCCTATCTGTAAAGGATAGCGGTTGGTTTTTGACTCTGTGTATGGCTGAATCGGTATATTTCGGAGTTTATATGCCGAATGGGACGCTGAAACGGCACATAGCGGATTTTATATGCCGAATGGGACGCTGAAACGGCACATAACTCAAATTATATGCCGAATGACCATCTCACCACACGAAAGATTAAAATCAGATTAAAAAACCAGCAACAATCCGCGTACAAACAGTTATACTGCAAAATAAAAAAGTATAAGCATCTCAATGATTTCACTGAGGCACTTATACTCATTAAAAATTCAACTAAACAGAGCTAGCTAATATCAAATAATCTATCAACTATATCTTATTCGACTGTAAATCATAAAATTGATGGGCAATATCTTTACGGTTGAGATATTTAATTAATTGGTTCACTTGGATTTTATCCGTATCTTGAGGTAAGACAAAAATGGACATGGCATGTGTACGGTAATCGGTGCGCTCAAGAAACATCGATGACGAAATGTCGCTGTAACGGTTAATGATGCGGGACAGACGATTTAAATCGCCAGGTTTGCCCATCGAACGGACAAACAAAATATAGCCGGCTTGATTAATGGCCCAAGCCTGAGCGAGAAAGTCAATTAAATGATCATGAGGAATAATACCGACAAAAGCATTTTCTTCATTAACCACTGCCAAATAAGGCAAATCTTTCATCGCAAAAAAGAGCCGATAAAAATGATCATTTTGGCGAAAAACACGGGTGCTATTTTTAAGAAAACGTGTCACAGGAATCTTGCTAAGATCACTGTCTGGATTATGATATTTATATTGGTAAATGTGGTAACGATAAATGTTACCGCGGTACATGGTGTTCGTCTGGTCGAGGATCGGTGTGGATCGCAAATGATTATTTTCCAAAATTTCAATTGCCTCATCGCACATGGTAGTCTCTGACAAACAGTGGAGTTTATCTTTGTAAACGACTAAGTCATCAAACATTCTGTCAAAACCTTTCGTGAAATCTCTTGCGCTATCATATTAGCAAATTTTAGTAATTTTAGCAATTGTTTTCTAATGATATTTTAATCTTTTAATCTAAAAAATCTATTTTAAAGCCCTATAAAAAAATTAAATATCACTGCTATAAATATTGCTTTTTAGTTGATAATTATCTATAGTAATGATATACGTATTATTTTTACATTTTTTATACGAAGAAGGAGAGAAAAATTTATGGACCCCTCGGGGAATTCATTGTTTAGTCAATTATTAGTAATACTGGTATTAACCTTAATAAATGCTTTTTTTGCTGCCTCGGAGATCGCATTCGTATCTGTGAACCAACAAAAGATACAGCGTTTAGCCGAAGATGGTAACAAAAAAGCCAAGCGTGTGATGGAATTATTAGAGGATTCGGATGATTTCTTAGCTACGATTCAAGTTGCGATTACCTTAGCTGGATTTCTATCCAGTGCGGCTGCTGCTACCAGCTTTGCTTCACGCCTGGCTACTTGGTTTCCAAACTTTCCAGGAGTTGAGACAGCAGCTATAGTAGTGGTAACACTAATTCTTTCATATATAACACTTGTGTTTGGTGAGTTATTCCCTAAACAAATTGCTATGCAAATGCCGGAAACAATTGCCATGCAAACATCAGGGATTGTAAATGTGGTTCAAACCATTTTTAAACCTTTTGTTAAATTACTTTCTGCATCGACTGGCTTGTTACAACGGATTACACCCATCGATTTTTCTAAACAAGAAGAAAAATATACCCGTGACGAAATGAAAGGCATTTTGAATGCCAGCCGTCAAGAAGGTTCGATCGACTTAACCGAATTTACCATGCTACAAGGTGTTCTATCCTTAGATAGTAAAGTAGCGCGTGAAGTAATGGTCCCTCGTACTGATACCCAGATGGTTGACATTGAAGATGATTACGATGAAATTCTAGATACTATTTTAAGTAGTCCATATTCACGTATCCCTTTATATGAAAATGATAAGGATAATGTTATCGGAGTTATCCATATGAAAAACGTCTTAAAAGCCTCACGCCAAGTAGGTTTTGGACAAATTAACTTTCGTGAATTAGCAAGTGATCCATTATTTGTACCTTCAACGATTTTTGTTGACGACTTATTACTTGAATTTAAACGTGAGCAAACCCATATGGCCATCTTACGTGATGAGTATGGTGGTGTTGAGGGAATTGTAACCCTTGAAGACTTATTGGAAGAAATCGTTGGTGAGATCGAAGATGAGTCTGATATCAATACATCAAGTGATGTGCGTAAGATTGATGATCATAACTACTATATTAACGGTGGTCTACCAATCGATAAATTCAATACCTATTTCGATGAATCACTTCACTCAGAAGAAGTGGATACAATGGCCGGTATGATTATTTATGAAATTGGTTATGTTCCCGATGATGATGAAGTCGTTGTTTGTCGTGCGAATAAATGGATTTTAAAAACAACTGAAGTGGAAAATGGACGTATTCGTGGTATCCATATGATGCTTGACGAAGATTACACCATTGAAACGGAATATAATTTATACGATGATGAAGCCGCAGGCTATCATCCTGAACTGCATCGTGACCAAGACGATGAAGATGAAGACGATGAGGATTAAATTTAAGTTATTTATTTAGAATGTACCTTGAGTTGCATGGAAAGTTCGAAATAGGAGTCGCTAATGACTTCTTATCGGTCTATTCGTAAATGCAACTCATTTTTTGTAAAAAATTAAAGGAGTTTGTCTATGTTAAATGAAATGATGCATCGACCAGTTGTGATGCCAGAATTGGTTGAATATATGCGGACAGCCCAAGCAGGCTTTCCTGGGGGCGTAGGTGAGATTGAAAAATTTGCGAATGATAATGGTATCCCTATAATCCCTCATGAAACAGCGAAGTTTATAGATTTGTTCTGTGCGACCATTGAACCGCGTTATATTTTAGAAATTGGAACAGCGATAGGCTTTTCGGCCAGCTTGATGGCTCAGCATTTACAAACAGAGGGCCATTTGACCACGATTGACCGCTACCCTAAAATGTATGAACGTGCCCAAGAAAACTTTAAACGTCTGGGCATCGAAGATCGCGTGACGCTTTTAGAAGGGGATGCGGCTGACATTCTACCAACCCTCAAAGGCAGTTATGACTTGATTTTTATGGACAGTGCTAAAGCTAAATACATCGATTTTTATCCTGAATGCATGCGTCTTCTGCGCGTAGGTGGTGTTTTAATTATTGATGATGTTTTTCAAGGTGGCACAATTTTAGATGATGAGAAAGACAGACCGAAACGTGTCCGTAAAATTCACCGCAAGCTAAATCTCTTATTGGATACCGTTTTAAATGATCCCGATCACCGTTCGTGCTTAGTACCACTGGGAGACGGCTTAGTGATGGTTAGAAAGGAAAAGGAATAACATGGCAAATAACATTAAATTAATCGCAATCGATTTAGATGGAACATTATTAACAGACGATAAAACAATCCCTCAAGCAAATATTGCCGCGATTGAAGAAGCAATGGCACAAGATATTAAGGTTGTTATTTGTACAGGCCGGACGTGGCCGGGAGTTGAACGCTTTGTTGAACATCTGCCTTTTCCACATTCTAAAGATGAAGAATATTTAATTTCACAAAACGGAGCGGTGACTTATCGCTTGTCTGATTTAAAAATGATGCAAGAATATACCCTTGCAAGTTCAGCTATTCAACAATTAGTAGACTTCATACCAACTTATGAAACGGAAGGTGCCCGTCTTTTAGCCTTTGATCATGACAAAATGTATTTAATTGGGGGGCAAGAATCGACCGATTTAGTGATTGAAGATGCTAAAACACTAGCGACGGAAATAACCCATATAAGTTTTGAAGAATTTGTGAAGATTAAACGAATTTATAAAATGATGATCATGTCAGAGCAAACACTGTTAGACAAAATCCAATCCGAACTCCCAGAAAGCTTAGCCAGTAACAGTTCTGTCGTCCGCAGCCAACCGATTATTATCGAGTTTTTACCTAAAGATATTAACAAGGGAGTTGCCTTAAAAGCCCTATCCAACCAACTAAATATCTCTGCTGATAACATTATGGCGCTTGGAGATCAATTAAATGACTTTGAAATGCTAGAATATGTTGGTTTAGGCGTTAAGATGGGCAATGGTGTAGACGGGCTAGATGCTGTTGTAGACGCAACCACAGCGACTAATAATGAGGCTGGGGTAGCCCAAGCCATTAATAAATATATATTTTAATTTGCAAGCGAGATTTAACAATTTATTTATAGAATCTTCACAATTGTATGTTACAATATGTACTTGAATGAGGAAGAAAATAATTAAATGGTGGTGGACGTATATGAAAAAAACTTTCATAATTAGCTTAATAACGCTGATAATACTTGGAGTCGCATATAGTGCCGGAATAGGTTATTATGCAGAAAAGTTCCAAGCAAATACAACTTTTGGTTCAGTAGATATTAGTAACTTAACGTTACAAGAAGCTCAAGCTAAAATTGAAGAAGAGCTAAATAATGAAACTATAACAATAAAAGAAAATGGTCAAACTTTAGGAACTTTTACTGTTAGCGAATTAAATGGTCAACTTAATACAGAGGAAGTTTTAACTAGCACTTATAATTCACAAAACCCAACCGAATGGTTAGGTGGATATTTTTCAAGTGTTGAGTATGATCATGCATTAATGGATAATTTAGAAATTAATGACGAAGATTTAACAGCTGTTTTAGCTGAGATTGGCTTAACTAACTCAGATCGCGAAGCAGCAACGAATGCTTACATTGATTACCAAGACGGTCGTGGCTATTTCGTTCAAGACGCTTCTAATGGAACGCAATTAGACCTCGATGAAGTTAAAGAATTAATTGTAACAGGCTTACAAGACGGAACTGAAGAAGTTGAAATCAATCAAACTTACTTAGAACCTGAAGTAACCGCTGAAAGTGAAGAAATTCAATCTTTAATGAATCGTATTGAGGAATTAACAAGCACAAAAATTACCTTAGATATTGCAGGTAACCAAGTGACGATTCCGCAAGAAAAAATTGAAGAATGGTTATACTTTGATAGTGAAAACAATCCAGTATTTGACCAAAATCTAATTTATGAATATTTAGGAACCTTAAATGACCAATATGCAACTTATAATTCATATCGCTCATTTAACAGTACATTACAAGGTGAAGTAACTGTAGATCCAGGTACATTAGGTTGGTCAATTTACCGTGATGAAGAAGCGGCACAAATTGCTGCAGACTTATTAGCAGGTGAAGATATTACACGTCAACCAATTATCCAAGGGACAGGTTATAATTCTAACGGTGACGACATTGGTGGAACTTATGTTGAAGTAGACTTAGCCAACCAAATGATGTACTACTACCGTGATGGTGTAAAGATGTTAGAAACAGCTATTGTAAGTGGTATGGGGAATAACCATGCGGTTCCAACCCCTACGATTGCTGGAGCGTATTCTATTTGGAATAAAGAAAGAGATGCCACTCTAGTAGGAATTAACCAACAAAGAGGTAACGACTATGAACAACCTGTAAGTTATTGGTTACCTTTTGACGATACTGGTCAAGGTATTCACGATGCTAACTGGCAAGCTAACTTTGGTGGCGATATTTACCAATATGCTGGTTCGCAAGGATGTATTAACACCCCTCCTGGAATGATGGCTCAATTATTTGAATTAGTTGAGGTTGGAACACCTGTTATCATATTTTAATCATTAAAATAAGCTATAGTAAACAGAGGCAAGTGATGTCAGATTCGTACATCCTACCTCTGTTTTTATATTAATGAAGCAATAAGATATATTAAAATTAATGGTGATAGTTTTGACTAATTGCTTGTAATCGCTATAATAAAAGAGTGAGTGAGAATTTTTCAAAATAAATAAGTATGACACTAAGAGGAGTGAGAAAATGAAAAAGATTTTAGTAGTCGATGATGAAAAGCCGATTTCCGATATTATCGAATTTAACCTAAAAAATGAAGGTTACGAAGTAGTGAAAGTATACGATGGTGATGAAGCCGTTGAAATGTTTAAAAAAGAAGATCCTGATCTCGTTATCTTGGATTTAATGTTACCAGGAAAAGATGGCTTAGAAGTTTGCCGTGAAATTCGTAAAGACAGTGCTGTGCCCATTATTATGTTAACAGCTAAAGATTCAGAAATTGATAAAGTATTAGGTTTAGAACTAGGTGCCGATGACTATGTCACCAAGCCATTTTCTAACCGTGAGTTAATTGCGCGTGTAAAAGCCAATTTAAGACGTAATGCTTTTCGCGATTATGAACAAGACAATGCTGAGAAGAATAATGATATTGCTGTAGGAGAATTAATTGTTCACCAAGATGCCTATATCATTTCAAAACGTGGCCAAGAAATTGAACTTACTCATCGTGAATTTGAATTACTACATTATTTAGCTAAACATATTGGTCAAGTGATGACACGCGAACATTTACTTGAAACCGTATGGGGATATGATTATTTTGGTGATGTTCGTACGGTGGATGTGACGATCCGTCGTTTACGTGAAAAAATTGAAGATTCACCGAGTCATCCAACCTATATTGTAACGCGCCGAGGCGTAGGATACTTTCTAAAAAACCCAGAACAGGATTAAGAGAAGATGAAGCGTCCCTTTTCTATATTTCAGTCAATCTACATTAAAATTCCACTATTATTTATTTTTATCTTAATGATTGCTTTTCAGTTTATTGCTGTTTTCTTTGTGGACCAATTAGAAACGCAAACAGCCAATAACTACAAAGAAACCGTTAATACACAAGTGGATTTGTTAATGAATAATGTCCGACCGATTCTAAGTGATACCACTCTGTCGAATGATGATCGTTATTCGAGAATGAATCAGGTCTTGGACTCTTTTCAACAATCGAATGCTGTTTATCAAGTGATCAATCCGCAAAGTTATGTGATTGCCACAAATGAGACCAATGTGGCCAATGCGGTTGGTCGACGGATGAATAGCAATGAGATTAACCAAGTTTTTTTAAATCAACGTTCATACGTTGCAGAATTGTATAACCCCATTTCAGGTATCCAACAATATACCGTCATACAGCCAGTGATTTCATTGGATAATAATCAACTGCTCGGGGTTATTCATGCTGTAGCGGATATGACACAAATATATGAACAGACAGGTGATATTATGGTCGTCTTCATCCAATCAGCTGTCTTTTCTGTCTTGCTTACTTTTATTGTTTCAATCGTTCTTTCACAAGGTTTAACGCGGCCGATTGAAAATATTCGCCAGCAGGCAATCCGTATTTCTGAAGGTAACTATGATTACCCAGCAACGGTTTATGGCCAAGATGAGCTTGGAGAATTAGCCATGACCATCAATGATGTGGCGGTCAAAGTTAAAGAAGCCCAAGAATTAACCGAGTCGGAAAGACAGCGTTTGGATGGTGTTTTACGCCATATGACGGATGGGGTGTTGGCAACAGACCGTCGCGGTAATATTATTTTAGTAAATAACCGTGCGCTTTCTTTACTCAATGTCCCACATCAAAAAGCCATTGGGATCTCGATTTTAAGTTTATTGGATATTACCAATCAGGTTACCTTAGAAACCTTACTAACAAGCGACCAAGAAGTATTAATGAACCGCAGTGATGGTAAGATTCAAACCATTTTAAAAGCAGAGTTCTCATTAATCCGCCGAGATACTGGTTTTGTTACAGGTCTAGTTTGTGTGCTTACCGATGTGACAGAACAAGAAAAAACGGAACAAGAGCGACGCGATTTCGTCTCCAATGTTTCGCATGAATTAAGAACCCCATTAACGTCGATTAAAAGTTACTCCGAAGCCCTTTCAGATGGGGCATGGGAAGATCCAGTCATTGCACCTCAATTTATTGAAGTAATCCAATCTGAAACGAACCGTATGATTCGGATGATTGGGAACCTACTGGACTTATCGAAACTTGATGGTGGTCAAATTAAACCTGAAATGGAATTATTAGATTATAAACGCGTCATGAATCATATTATTGACCGCTTTGAATTTATGTTGAAAAGTGGAAAAACTTCAAAAGGCTTCGTGATTAATCGTGAGTTTACCACTTCAGATATTTATATTGAAATGGACCAAGACCGAATGACGCAAGTAATTGATAACTTGATTAACAATGCGATTAAATATTCGCCGGCAGGCGGGGAGATATTTATTAGTATTCAAGAATCCCATAATAAGGTGACAACGATTGTGCGTGACCAAGGGCTTGGGATTCCGCAAAAGGACTTGCCGCATTTGTTTGAGCGTTTTTATCGGGTTGATAAGGCCAGATCACGTGATCAAGGTGGGACGGGTCTTGGTTTAGCGATTTCTAAAGAAGTGATTGAGTTGCATGGTGGAAAAATTTGGGTGGAGAGTCGTGAAGGTTACGGTTCTTCGTTTATCTTTGAATTACCTTACGAAATCTTTGAAATCATAGACGAGGGGTGGGATGACTAATGAAAAAACTACCTTGGATGTCGATTATCTTAGCCATTGTCATTGCGGCCAGTTTATTTCTAACCTATTTCCTTATTTTTGATGCCATTCCTTTTTACCAGTTGTTTATGGATACGCGTGTAGAAGAAACCACCCAAATTGTGGGTGAGGATAATTACACCAGTGATTTTTATGACAATAATACGCGTACGAGTTTGACCAATACTTTATATCCTACGAAAGTTGTCATTAATGAAACCGAGGAAGTCTATGTGGTACATGATGTGGACTTGATTAGTTCGTTAGTTGCGCAAATGCGTTCGAATCAATTGGTTGTTTCTGAGAGTGTAGTTGTAGAAGATTCGGATTTATTTTACCAGCATCTAAATGAAAATCATGTCCAGTTTGTTTTTGCCAATGATTTTCCCATTGTTACG
This sequence comes from Fundicoccus sp. Sow4_H7, assembly GCF_052115865.1. Lineage (NCBI taxonomy): Bacteria > Bacillati > Bacillota > Bacilli > Lactobacillales > Aerococcaceae > Fundicoccus > Fundicoccus sp. Sow4_H7. The sequence continues at coordinate 110,740 of NZ_JBQKME010000006.1, forward strand.
ATGGATCATTATTTAGAAATTCAAGATAACCAACAACCGGCGTATACCTTTGATAGAATCGTGGTTCCCTTCGGAAAAAGTAATCAGGCTTTCTTGATGAACAGTAGCCAGCAGTCCTTTTTGGAGGTGGAAGTTGCGAATTACTTTGCGCTTAATCTCCACGAACTTGCGCAAGAGTCAAGAAATCTATGGATGCAGGCAGACCGATTCCCTATTGCCAATGAAGAATTTGTCTATTTACCACTTAATGGTTTAACTTTAGATATGGAAGAGTATTTATTACAAGTCATCCCAGAAACCATCTATACTGATTTGGTTTTTGGAGACCATAATACACGCTTTATTCGTTTATCCCCTTCCAATTCGCAAACAGTCAGTACCTATCAAAGTTTAGATACTGTCTTAACCTTCGATACGGTTACGCAAACCTTTAATATTGAGTACACAACCCCAGAAGATCAAGTAAGGATGAATTTTGATCAACGCATTCGCTTAGGGTTAAACCTCGTGTCAGACTTTGACTTTTGGGAAGAAGGGATTCGTTATAGCGATCAAGTAGGGGACATGATTATTTTCCGCCGTTACCTAAATGGGCTACCGATTTATTTTCAAAACCGCATTACACCTTATGGTAGCACGATTATTTATTTAGAAAATAGTAACAATGACTTAAATAACAACAGTGTGGTCGCTCGCCTTCAAAGTTCGGCTGTTCGTTTGTTGGCTAAAATTGACGACCAATCAGAAGCGGTCCAATTGGAAACCGCAGAAGAAATGGTCGGTGTTTTAAACCAACAAGGCCTCAGCTTTAGAGACTTCTCAAATGTGACCCTAGGTTACCAGTGGTTGCCAGAAATGGAGAATATGTCAAAAGTGAACTTTATGCCTGCTTGGTTTTTTAATTACCAAGGCACTTATTACTCACTGGAACAAATTAGTAATGGTGTCATTAATCAATTGATGGAAGAAGCCGAAGAAGGTGCAGCCGAAACAGAATCCGATGATGAAGTCAGTTGGCTAGACCAAAGCGCTACTTACCGATTGGCGCAAGGAGGTGCATTAAATGGACTATAAACGAATTCAGATTTTGTTAATTGTTTTCTTTTTCGTTTTTGATATTTATTTAGTGTATCAATTGTTGGCGCAGGTGGATTTTGGCAGTCAGCATTCGGTCAACAACCAAGAATTTGTGACCATTGAAGAGCGTTTGGATAGCCGTGGCATCACTTTGAATCAAGAATTGTCGACTGAAATCGAAAGTTTGCCTTTAATAAAGGCTGACTACAATACCGTCTTACGCGACAATGTGAATCAATTAGTCAATCAAATTACGACGGTTTCTGACAACGGTGTGCTAGAAAGTACTTTCGTCGAACCCATTAACTTGGAAGGTCTAATTACAGCCGATACCGCTGGCCTTTCGGTCGACCAAGCCCGTTATTTGATGGACAACTATTTGTCGCAAGATGAATTTTTTATCAATGGGGAAGAATACCGCCAATGGTGGTATGTCCCTTCAAACCGTATAATCGTTTTTTGGATGAGTGCCTATGATGGAGCCCCTATTGTTGATGGTTCTGCCGAAATCCGTATTTCGCTGGATGAAGACTACAACTTGCAAAGCTATCGTCAAACCTATGTGAATGACCTGGTTCCGATCAGCGAGGACAGTCCGTTTCAACTGATTTCCCAAGAAAATTCCTTGGAAGTCCTAGACAACCGCCTCCAAACCTTCATTCCGTCAAACGCTTATGTCGTCCACATTACCTTGAGTTACGCCCAATATTCCGGCTTAAATGACTACCAAATCTTTTCGCCCGTTTGGAATGTGGTCTACTCTTACAGCGACGGCCAAGTCGGGTCTATGCTAGTCGACGCCATGCGAGGTGAAGTCCTCGTCCGTCGAGCCACCAATTAAATATCACTGCATGAAGCACAAGCAAGGCTGGTTATCTCTAGTCTTACTTGTGCTTTTTAGGTGGGATTGGGAGAAGGTGGAGTAAACAGACGATTGTGCCCTAGTATCTAGTCTAGTCCATATAATTGTGTAAATTGGATAAGTTGCGGTTCTGATGTAAAAATGTCTATTATGTGTCAGAATAGATCTGGATCAGACGCAACCTAGCCTGTTATCCGTCAGATTGCCCTAGATTAGACGAAAAGCTGCCTGTTATTCGTCAGATTAGCCATAGATCAGACGAAAGCTGCCTGTTATTCGTCAGATTGGCCCTGGATTAGACGAAACCTAGCTTATTATTCGTCAGATCAGCCTTGAATCAGACGAAACCTAGCTTATTATTCGTCAGATCAGTCTTGGATTAGACGAAAAGCTGCCTGTTGTTCGTCAGATCAGCCATGAATCAGACGAAAAGCTGCCTGTTATCCGTCAGATTGGCCTTGGATCAGACGAAAAGCTGCCTGTTATCCGTCAGATTAGCCATAGATCAGACGAAAGCTGCCTGTTATTCGTCAGATTGGCCCTAGATCAGACGCAACCTAGCCTGTTACTCGTCAGATTGGCCCTGGAACAGACGCAACCTAGCCTGTTATTCGTCAGATTGGCCCTGGATTAGACGCAACCTAGCTTACTATTCGTCAGATCAGCCTTGAATCAGACGCAACCTAGCCTGTTATTTGTCAGATCAGCCTTGGATCAGACGAAATCTAGCTTATTGTTCGTCAGATCAGCCTTGGATCAGACGCAACCTAGCCTGTTATTCGTCAGATTGGCCCTGGATCAGACGAAAAGCTGCCTGCTATTCGTCAGATTGGCCTGGATTAGACGCAACCTAGCCTGTTATTCGTCGGATTAGGCCCTAAATAGACGATTTCGGCCTACTATTCCGTCTATTTAGCCACTAAACAAACCAATCCCCATCTAATAACCATCTAATTCCCATCGAGTCAACATCCCACCTGAACAATTAGGCTCCCAAGACAAGCTGACAAAATTTGTTCGTGTTCATTTGCAGATATTTATTTTAAAGTAGAAGTATAAGGGAGTGGATGCAAGTGAAGCGCATATTAGAAATTAAAGATTTGGAGAAAATATATAATCAGGCTGGGACACCGACGGCGGCTTTGGCTGGGATTAGTTTTGATGTGTTGGATGGTGAATTTTTGGGGATAATGGGACCGAGTGGATCGGGGAAGTCGACTTTGTTGAATTGTATCGCGACGACTATCAGGCCAACAGCGGGACAAATCTTTTTAAATGGGGAAAATATTAGTAATTTCAGCCGGGGTGATTTAGCTGATTTTCGTGGTAATCAGATTGGTTATCTTTTTCAGGCGTTTGAATTATTAGATAATTTGACGGCGCGGGAGAATATTATGTTACCTTTGTCGATTCATGGGCGTTCGGTCAAAGAGCAAAAGGAGCAAGTGGAAGCTATTGCGGAATATTTTGATGTGCAAGACGTGCTTGAGCAGTTTCCAAGCCAATTGTCAGGTGGGCAAAAGCAACGGGTGGCGGCCGCGCGGAGTTTAATTATGAATCCGTCGATTATCTTAGCGGATGAGCCGACAGGAGCATTGGATTCTCGGTCTGCGAAAAACTTAATGGAAAAATTAAACGGTATTAACCAACAAATGCAACGTACCATTTTGATGGTGACCCATGATGCGAATGCAGCCTCTTATTGTTCTAGGATATTATTTATTCAGGATGGGGTTATTTTTCATGAATTGCGCCGTAAAGCAGACGAAAGAAAAGATGCTTTTTATCAGCGGATTTTGCAAGTCGTCTCTCAGTTAGGAGGAGGAAGTGCCAATGTTCTTTAAGCTTATTGTTCGACAAGCACAACGGGCGCGTCAGGAAAATGGGATTTATTTTTTAACGTTGGTGACGGCGGTCGCGGCATTTTATATTATCTTATCCTTAGAAAACCAAGCGGTCTTTCGTTTTTTACGTGGCTTTGAAAATGCTGCTCTTGATAAGATGTTGTCATACTTGCCTTTATTGTATATTTTTACATTATTCCTGCTTTTTATTTTAGTCTTATTTGCTAATAGCTATCAAATTGACCGACGCAGTCGGGAGTTTGGGGTGTATTTATTATTAGGGATGAGACATGGTCGTTTGTGGTTGATGTTATGGGCGGAAGCCCTAATCACCACTACTTTCACTTTAATCGCTGGTATTGCTGCTGGTTTGTTATTATCTGAGTTAATCAGTTTAGTAACAGCACGTTTAATTGGGCAAGGGATTATTGGGCATCAATTTAGTTTTTCGCTAGAAGCGTCGCTTTATACTTTAGTGGGATATGTGGGCATCCAGCTGCTTGCCTTATTTTTCTCAACCATTCGCATTTTCCGTCCCGAAGTGAAAAAACTACTGGACGGACAAGTAACCGCTAAGCAGAAAACACGGTCAAAACAAACGAACATTATCTTTTTTATTTCTGGTTGCATCATATTACTCACTACTTACTGGTTTGCGATTGTTGGCTTTGAAGAAGCCAGTTTTACTAAGCTGGCAGTAGCCATGCCACTTGGAATAATCGGGACAATCGCTGTGATTCGTGGGGCAGCAGCTTTATTAAACCGCCAATCCACCAGGTCGAGCAACAACACAACGCAAGGACTGGAGATATTTACTCGAAGGCAAATTCAAGAGGGAATTACAGCGCGGTCCACTAATATTGCGGCGGCTTCTTTGTTATTGATGGTGGCGATGGTTAGTTTGAGTGAGGGGGCTTCGATTATTATTTCTGCTTCGGATAATCTGAACTTACCTTCAGCGGTCTATGATTTTACAGTTGTAGCTTATGACCAAGAAGAAAATGCTGAAATCAAAAATGTTCTAACACAAGCGGAAAGTGATGGGAAATTAGTGCATCTTAATCCTTTAGTAGAAGCTCACACTTCAGCAGAATTTGATTTCACACCCTTTAAGGAATGTCTAATTGCCGGTCTTCCAAGGGATTTACAAGCCAGATACAGTCACCCCTCACTGAATATTTCACTGTCTCCTGACCAATTACCCAAGGAATATGTTTTGAACTTAATTCGAAGAGACGAATTGGGAGTACGCTTGATTCCTATCTCGGCCTATAATCGTCTCTTACAAGCGGCTGGTGAACAAACCATTACACTTGCTGAAAATCAAATGATTTATTATACTCATCCCTCCATTCAAAACGAGCAACTTAACCAAGAGCTTGAAGAAGCTCAACATGAAGACATAACTTTACTATATTTTGATGGACGCCCTATCGAAATTATGCCACATGCACTTCAAAAAGACTTAGTGACTGATATTGCGATTGTAAGCTTCACTGCTTTAATCGTGAATGATCAAATATTTGAACGTTACACAGAAGCTGATCTTCGTTCTATCTATTGGAATTTCAAATTACCTGAAGCGGTCATTGACGATAAAGGCCTAATGCTTGCGTCAGAAGAGATGAGTATGATGCTTTCAGAACATAACTTTGCCTTTGAAAGCTTTCTTAATACATTTGGCCGTCAATTATTTTATATCGCATCCGGTAGCTTTATTTTTGTTTATCTAGCCGTGGTCTTTTTAATCATTGCCTGTACCGTAATCGGCTTGCAGTTTCTGACCCAACTCAAACAAAATAACCGCCGCTACCAAACCCTCCTCTTTTTAGGAGCTAAACCAAAACAAATCAATCACTCGGTGCGCCAACAAGTGAAGTGGACCTTTCTAACCCCCTTAATCCCAGCGATTATCAGCGCAGCCGTTGCTATCCGATCCATGAATCAGTTGTTTAGTTTGGAAGTCGACTTTGTCACAATTAACTGGCAATCCTACATGATTATTGTTACCATGGTTTTAATCTTACTCGGCATCTTGTTCGGCTACGCCTACCTTATTTATCGCGCCTCCAAACAAGACGTCCAAAAACAACTGTATCAAACCCACTAATAAATATCCCTGCAATAAAGGAGGGACTGCCTTGACAACCATTATCATTGTAGAAGATGATGCCATGTTACAACAAGAGCTCGTCTATATGCTTGAAAAAGCCGACTATCAGACGATTGCTATTAAACAATTTGATGAACAAATAGTAGAAACGATTAAAAGTCATCAAGCTGATTTATTACTCTTAGATTTAAATTTACCTGGTCAATCTGGCTTTGAAATATGTAAACAATTAACCGCTACAACCAATATGCCAATCCTTATTTTAACATCGCGAGACCTATTAAAAGACGAATTACGCGCACTTGAATTAGGTGCAGATGATTACATAACAAAGCCCGTTCAAAAAGAAAAATTACTAGCACGGATTCAAAGTATTTTAAGACGGACGATTGCTTTTACTCATCTCATTAAAATCGGACCTTTGCAACTGGACCAACAAACCTACAGCTTATATGTAGGCAATCAAATTAAAGTCCTCACGCAAAACGAAGGCAAGTTACTACAAGCGTTAATGCAAGCCTATCCGAACAGTGTCACCAAAGAAGAACTAACGACTTTGGTCTGGGGGACCAATGAATATATTGACGATAATACCTTACAAGTTAATATTGGAAGGCTAAGAAAAAATTTACAGGAATTAGGTCTTGACCAAGCGGTGAAAACAATTCGAGGACAAGGCTATCAATTAATGATTGAATAGAATAGGTTGGTTATTGTTAGAAATGAAATATTTATGGCAAGCAATTAAAGAAGCAAGATATTGGTTGATTACATATGTTGCCTTAGTTCTATGTTTTAGTCTTTTCACTTGGCTAATGGATCTTGAGGCTTGGACATCCGTTCAATTTATTATCATCGCCCTTCCGATCCCATTGGCTTTCATCCCCATCATGCTAAATGCTCAAAAATACCGCCAACTAGATGAAGCGGCACAAGCATTTTGGCAGGAACAAAACGACTACAACGAAAGACAATGGTTAAACGAATTACCTTTAGCTGCACAAGACCAGCTAAAGGTTCTTTTGGCGTCCTTAAAGCAAAAAGACGATCAACTCAACCAACAAAACATCGAATTGAAGCAATACAAAAATTATATTGAAGAATGGGTCCATGAAATCAAAAAGCCACTCGCCCTTATTTCGTTAGTGATCGAAAATCGTTCGGATCAAATGTCGCCTATCGTACTCGAGCGAATGGTCCATGCTCGCAATCAAATTAAAAACCATGTCGACCAAATATTATATTACGCCCGCATGAACTCATCCCACCGCGATTACCGCTTCGAAACTTTGGAATTAACATCTGTCATCCATTTAGCCTTGGCTGAAAATGCCTCTATTTTACAAGAAACAGCCTTCAAATCAACTATCCAAGGGCAGGCGGCAAGAGTGGTCTCTGATAAAAAAAGCCTGATATTTATTTTGAGCCAGCTCATTAACAACAGCGTCAAATACGTTCACACTGAACCAAAAGAACTAATCTTCACCCTCAACCAAATAAATACCACTGCTACACTTAGAATCGAAGACAATGGTCCCGGTGTAGAAAAAGAAGATTTGCCCTTTATCTTTGACCAAGCTTTTACGGGACACGGGTCTAGTTCAACAGGCATGGGCTTGCATTTAGTCAAACAACTAGCGGAAGATTTAGCGATTAAGCTAACAGCTGAATCGATAGAGGGAAAGGGCTTAGCAATCATTCTATCCTTTCCGCTTCATGAAGAACACTTATGACCCAATCGAAATGTTTCAGTATATAGATATGAATCGATCCGAAAAACTGGTAAAATGGTAAATGAATCTATTGAGAGGGTGAAAATGATGAAACGAATGCTTAGCCTTTTGTTAACTCTGGGTTTTCTTATGGCGATAATGATTCCCGGCTTCTATGTCAGTGCGCAAGATGTGAACTTTGATATTTATCAACAAGATATTACCGCTGAAATTCGAGCAGATGGAAGCGTCCAGTTTACAGATATTCAATACTATGATGTTGACTATATGAATGGGGCGATATTTACCTTAGATTCCGAAGGCTATCAAGTCAGCCAGTATGATGTTGGTATTATCGATCCAGAAACCAATGAACCCGTCTTTTTTACCGAAAATACAACAGGTGCAGAAGAAACGTACTTAGTGAATGAAAGCAATGGTGAGTATGAGTTTCGCGTTTACTATCCCTCAGAAGATGAAAAAGTTGCCTTTATTTATAAATATACGCTAGATGCATTGGTGACCAACTATAAGGATACAGCGGAACTTAACCGTAAAATCATTGGAACCAATACAGACTATCGTATGGATGTAACCGCAGAAATTATTTTACCAACCATTGTAAGTAACCGAGAAGACTTTAGAACATGGGCGCACGGCGCACCGCAAGGGGAAATCTATCAAATTGAACGTAGTGGTCGAAGTATTGCGACTATTACAGTGCCCAATAATCCTGCCAACCAGTTTGTAGAAGTGCAAATTCTCTTTCCAACAGCGCTAACACCTAATAATCCAAATGTTGTGGATCAAGACCGCAAAGAGGAAATTATTGAAGCACAAGAAACAGCCCGTTTAGTAGAATTAGAAAATTATGAATCAAGTCGGAAAAATTTATCTTACTGGATTATCGCAATTATTGCAGCCATGATTATTGGGCCGCTTTTTGCATGGTGGTATTATTTAAGCCGTCGTAAAAAGTTAAATCCAAATCCACTTCCAGTACCGGAACATGTCTACTATTTACCTGAGGATATTACACCGGCTCTTATGGCAACTTCGGTATTCCGAAACAAACCTTCAACCGATGATTTTGCTGCAACAATTTTAGACTTAGCCCGTAAAGGTTATATTAAACTTGAAGATGTTCCTAAAGAAAAACGTGGCTTTTTATCCGGTGAAAGCAACACCATTCGGGTGACTATTTTAGAAGATCAACCTGATAGTAATTTATTGCGTACGCACGAGCAACGCGCCTTAGATTATGTTAGACCAATCGGTCAAGAAAAAAATATCACCTTTGAACAGATTGAAGAAAAAGCCAAAAAAGATAAAAAATATGCTAAAAAACAGTTTAATATTTTTACACGCTTTTCAAGCTCGGTAGAGATCCAAGGATTACAATTACGTAATCCACAAAAAGAACAGACCTATGCTTTAACCTGGGCTATCATGGCGCTTTTAGGATCAATCAGTTTAGCGATAGCTGGTATGATTTTATCCCTTTACCGCTTTAGTTTTGTAAACTTACTACTGATTGTTATTGGAGTTGGCATTCTAGGCTTTATTGCTTCCATCGTATTGATCGTTCGTGTGACCTTACATCCTATTCAAACACCAGAAAGTGAATACCGCCAGAAAGAGTGGCAAGGATTTGCGAGCATGTTAAAGAATATTGGAAATTTCGAAATGCGTGAAGTAGCTAGCTTAGAATTATGGGAAGAATTCCTTGTTTATGCCGTTTCCCTTGGCGTAGCTGACAAAGTAGTGGAAGCCATGCAACTGAACTTTACCCAAACCGAGTTGAATCGATTACAAATGGGACCAACGATTTATTCACATCCACATGTTTTTACTAGTTCAATGAGTCGTTCGGTTCATCAATCGGTGCAATCATCCGCCCCCGCGTCGTCTTCTTATTCTGGAAGTAACTCTGGCGGTTATGGTGGTGGCTTTGGTGGAGGCTCAAGTGGTGGTTCAGGTGGTGGATCAGGTTCAGGTGGCTTCTAAATGAACAAAATTTATGATTAGAAAGTGATTGAATGAATAAAGACTTTATATTGTCAAATCAACCGATAATACAAGAAGTAGATGATAGCTTACGTTTTTCGATACTAGCCAGCGGTTCAAGTGGTAACTGTACCTATGTCGAAACCAATCAAAAACGTTTTATCGTCGACGCAGGTTTAAGTGGAAAGAAAATCCACCAGTTGTTTGCTGAAATTGACCGTGATATTAGCCAACTTGATGGTATTTTTGTCACTCATGAACATAAAGATCATATCCATGGCGTGGGGGTCCTATCCCGTAAATACAATTTGCCTATTTATGCTAACCGTCAAACTTGGCAAGCGATGGAGCACATGATAGGTGGCATTGCTGAAGATAACCGACGCTACATTGAAGCCGATACGATGACTTCATTTGGTGATTTAGATGTATTAACCTACAATGTGAGCCATGATGCGATTCAACCACAATTTTATGCCTTCCAAAAAGGTAAGAAACAATTTGTGATGTTGACCGACACAGGTTATGTCAGCGATCGCCTACGTTCACAATTAAAAAATGCCTCGGCTTATTTAATTGAAAGCAACCATGAGATTGAAATGTTGCGTTATGGCAAATACCCATGGTCCGTTAAACAACGTATTTTAAGTGATAAAGGCCATTTAAGTAATGAAGATGGTGCCTTAGCAATGGTGGATTTAATTGGGAATCAGACCAGTGATATTTATTTAGGGCATTTGAGTCGTGAAAATAATACCAAAGAATTAGCGCTGACAACGGCAGTGAATACGATGCGCTTTTATGATTTGGGAGTGGATGAAGATTTTCTTGTCCATATGACGGATCCAGCAAAGGCGACGCCGTTAAAAATGATATAGATTTTTCTTCACAATCCTCTAGTAATATAGAGGATTTTTTTATATTTCTAAAGAATTACTTTGAACATTTTTCATAATTTATTCGTTATTTGGTGTTAATATATAAGTATCAATAAAATATAGAAAGGGGCTTGTCTATGGACAAACACGAAAACTCAAATCGCAATAATCATTTTTGGAAATCTTTTTTTAGCGGCGTATTAGGAAGTGTTGTAACGGTATTAGTTGTAGCTTTACTTGTATTTAATATACCTGTAGTGCAAATGCAGGGAGAAGACGGAGTAACCGAAGAAGCATCGCAAACCTTAGTCGACTTTGAATCCGCAATTATTGGGGCGGTAGAAAAGACTAGTGATGCTGTTGTATCTGTGTCAAATTATCAATATGTACCCAGTCAAGAAACCATTTTTAGTTACTACTCTGGTATTGAATTAGGTGAACCAGAAGATAATTTAACTTTAGTTGGGCAAGGTAGTGGGGTTGTGTATAAAATCGATGGCGACTCTGCTTATGTTGTAACGAATAACCACGTTATTGATGGTGCACAAGAAGTAAGTATTATTATGGCTGATGGTGAAGTGGTTCAAGCAGAAATCATTGGTGCCGATGAAATTAGTGACTTAGCCGTTTTAAGAGTCTCAGCTGAACATATAACCACTGTCGTAGAATTTGCTGATTCAGATGCTATTCAAGTTGGATCTTTAGCTATTGCAATTGGATCACCTTTAGGTAGCGAATTCTCAAGTTCTGTAACACAAGGGATCGTTTCAGGATTAGAAAGAATTGTACCAGTAGATGCTGATGGCGATGGTAATACAGACTACGATATGAACTTACTACAAACCGATGCTGCCATTAACCCAGGTAACTCAGGTGGTGCATTGGTTAACAAAGACGGTCAATTAATTGGAATCAACTCAAGTAAATTATCTTCAACACAAATTGAAGGGATGGGTTTTGCTATTCCAAGTAATGACGTAGCTTCCATTATCGAACAATTAGAAGCTAATGGTGAAGTGATCCGTCCAGTTTTAGGTGTCGCAACTTATAACTTAAATGAAATTGCCTTAAGTTCAAGAGTAGACGTTTTAAAACTTGAAGAAGATATGGTAGATGGTGTTGTCGTTAACCAAGTAATACCAAATAGCTCAGCCGAAAAAGGCGGTGTTGAACGCTATGACGTCATCGTTGGTATGAATGATGTAGCCATTACCAACTTATCTGACTTAAGAAAAGAATTATATAAATATAGTATTGGTGAAACAGTTACCCTTGAAGTAATCCGTGAAGGCGAAACAATGCAACTCGAACTTGTTTTAGAAGCCGGCAACAACACACAAAGAAGTTACGGTAACTAAAATCTTTTAAATAAATAACTCAAAAAATTAAAATCGAATAAAAAGAATCTAAAGTTTTATTGTTACTACAAAAATCCGAACTATCAAATTATAGTGGAACCGTCTGGAGCCTTGGTCTCCAGACTCGTCTGACTACTCGAACTCTAAGTCCTAAAGGACTAAGCGTTCGATGTCCGTCAGTCCGTTCTTAATACTATAATTGAATAGTTCGGATTTTTTTACGTATAAGTGAATTTAGTATTTATTTTCATAAAAAAAATAATAGTTGTTCTACCAATATTACTTTGTGCTTTTTGCTAATTTCCAGCTGTATTTTTTCAGAAAAACAGTGAATTGTAGCTAACTTATCCACAAAAAACAGACTTATCCACAGGCAAAAATGCTTAACTGTGGATAAGTCTTGTGAATTGTAGCTAACTAGTGTTGAAAACACAATTAGGGTTAAAAATTGAAAAACAGCTGAAATTAGTGGGTCTAAATTAACGGGGGATTTTAACCTATACGAGGAAAGTCCCTAATTAATATACAAAAGACTAGAAGTTATAAACGGAAATAGCAACTTATCCACAGACTTATGCACAGATTGGATGATAGAATTGTCGATAAGCAGATAAAAAGTAGAAAACTGCCGCTAAACTAATTTATTTAAGTAGTCATAACGCTCAAAAATATGAGAATTAGCAATCGCGACAAATAATGTTTTAGATGTTATCGGGTTGTTAATATCGAGATTTGGATTGAGTTTCTGTCCCTTTTCAGCTCGTGTACCAATTAAGTTAATATCGTATCGACGCCTAAGATCTAAGTCGAGAATCGTTTTACCAACCCATTTTTCAGGTGCCTCAAATTCAATCACCGATGTTTCATCATCTAAACGTAAAACTTCTTCAATATGATTACGCAGCAGGCGAGATGCTAATTGTAAACCAGAATCTAACTCGGGTGTTACAACAGTATCAACGCCTACTTGATACAGAACTTCTTCATAATTAGTACTACGCGCCTTGGCAATAATATGCTTCACGCCTAATTTCTTACAGTGTAAAACGGCTAATACAGAACTTTCGAGATTCGTCCCCGTAGCAATGACAACCGCATCACAATGGCCGATTCCAATATCCATTAAAAATTCTTGATCAGTAAAATCACCGATAGCAGCACTCATAACCTCATCGCCTACGCGTTGCACATTTTCTGGATCTTTATCAATCGCAATGACATCACAGCCGTATTTACTCATTTCAATCGCGATGGCACGACCGAATAAGCCCAGCCCTAAAACGCCTACTGTTTTGAACTTCATCTATTTACTCCTTTTTTATCCCAGTTGAATATTGGTATCAATGTAAGAAATATCTTTGTTCTTTCGTTGTAAAATAGCTACTAACATCGTGCTCGGTCCAATTCTCCCGGCGAACATCATTAAGACTAAGACAATTCTCCCAAAATAGCTCAGGCGATCAGTTAAAATGATTGAAATCCCCGAAGAACCAACTGCACTAACAGATTCAAACATTAGATCTAAAGCGTTTAGGTAGGGATGGGTCATAATTAGTAAGCCATATCCGACAATTAAAAAGAGAATGAAGAATAATACAATTAAGACAGCTTGCCGTACTACCCGTGTAGGAATAACACGTTTGCGGAACACAACTTTTGAATAGGAATTTAATTCTGCTCGGATTAATAAAAGCAAAATCGCAAAAGTCGTTACCTTTATCCCACCTGCCGTACCACCTGGAGCGCCCCCTACAATGGTAAATAACATGAAGATAAAGCGGGTAATCGGTAAAGTATGTTCATATTGAATCGTCGTATAGCCAGCCGTTCTCGAATTAACTGAAAAGAAAAAACTATTTAAAAACTGTTGGCTTAGTGGTAAATCTGCTAAAGTTGCGGAATTTTGTGATTCAGCTATCCAAATAACAAAGGTTCCTGTAACCAGTAAAATAACAGTCATCCATAAAATCAAGCGGGTATTATAAGTCGTATTGTAAAATGACACTTTGAATGAACGTGGTTTATCTTTAATTAAATGTGTGAAACGATCAATCAATTCAAACCAAACAGAAAACCCTAATCCACCGGCGATGACTAAGACAGAAACCGTTAAAGTAACTAAATAATTTCCCGAAAAATCTTGTAAACTTTGCGTACTAAAGTTATCAAAACCAGAATTACAAAAAGCAGAAACAGCTAGAAATACGGCATTAAAAGACCCCTGTGATAGACCAAAACGTGGAATAAAATCAATCATAATAACCAAAGCCCCAATGAACTCGATGAACAAAGTTAACTTATAAATTGAAGTTAAAAATTGTCGGAGGTTATCATTGGTTTGACGATTTATTGACATTTGTAAGGTATATTGCTCTCTTAAAGGTAAAGATTGTTGTAGGAAAAAAAGACTGGAGTTTAAAACGGTAATGACACCTAAACCTCCAATTTGAATGATAGTTAGAACAACAATTTGTCCAAAGGTATTATATGTTTCATAAATAGGTACTGATGCGATACCTGAGACACAGATCAAAGAAATACTGGTTAATAAGTGATTCAAGTATGAATGCTCAACACCTGGCTTTTGTAAGATTGGTAATGCTAAAATCAAACTTCCTAAAATCGCAACAAGAACAAAACTCAATAAGATTTTTGCAGCAGGGGATAGTTTGTTAAAGATTTTAAAGTGAGCTTCCACTTACATCTTCCCTTTCAATAAATAAATTAATTAACACTATAGGGATATATTATTTATCATACAAAAAACAACATCAAAATGCTATTATTAAACTAGATTGAAATAGAGGAGAAGTCTATGCAAATTGAAATTATTAGTGTTGGCAAAATAAAAGAAAAATATTTAAAACAAGGCATTGCTGAGTACTTAAAACGCATGCAGACGTATGCTAATCTTTCCATCATTGAAGTAGCGGATGAACCAACAGCAGATAATATGTCAGAAACAGAAATTGCGCTTGTTTTAGAAAAAGAAGCCGAAAAAATCTTAAGCCGAATTGATGCGCAAAGAAAAGTAATTGTTTTAGCCATTGAAGGGAAGTTGATTTCTTCAGAAGATTTGGCCAAGCAACTCGATGACTACGCAACTTATGGTAGTAGTAAAGTGACATTTGTCATTGGAGGATCATTGGGATTGGCTGATTCTGTCAAGAAAAGAGCAGATTGGTTAATTAGCTTTGGAAGAATCACCTTGCCGCATCAGTTAATTCGGATGGTACTGACTGAGCAGATATATCGAGCATTTCGAATCAATGCGGGGCATGCGTATCATAAATGATGATGAAAATAACATCTACATGCATCACTTAGAGTGTTTACTCAATGTCTTATATCCTCTAAATTCGTCGGGGGTTCGGGGGATTTCTAATTACAAGGAAATCTATACTCTGAAAAGAGAATTAAAACAAGCCTAGTTGAGCTCCAACTAAGCTTGTTCATTTATTATTAGCTATTTGATTCTCTGCCAATGACATTTTCCATGTGATCGACATTTTTGGTCTCCACGTTCAGTAGGGTTGAAGATGGTAATAATCTGTCTTCCACATTTTTTACACTTATAGACCTTGTCATTTGACCCTGGGATAAAGTTTTTGAGAATTGTTGAAAATAAGCCCATGTTTGTTTCAACTCTCTTTCATATGATATTCTTCTATAGTTCTGACAAGTATCTATTTTTAAGCTCTGTGAATTCCGATTCGTCTATAATCCCTAAATCAAACAGCTCTTTAGCCTGCTTTAGATTTGCGAATGGTGTATTTTCTGTTACGGTTGTAGGTTCTACTTCATAGATAACCTCAACCTCTTCTATAATGCTAAAAGCTCCTTCATGTAAGGCGTTTTTTAATTTTTTACCCATAGGCTTTAGTGTTACCATTGTTAATCCACCAGATACAACTCCACCTACGACCGGAATCACCTTTGAGACAGACTTTGCAAAAGAATTTTTGGTCACTTTAACCCCAAGATTCGAAAGGGTTTTTTTGATAATAGGATAATAAACCGTCTTTGTTAAGGCTTGTTGAGGGAGTTTCTTTACAGCTTGACCTGCTAGGGCTGTAGAAATACCTTTAACAGCTGTACTAGCCCCACTGACTCCAAGCATGACTCCGAGGAACACTATTAGTGCGGCTCTACCTTCTTCTGTCAGTTTGTCATCGTTATACATATCTGGGTAACCATAAAGGTACATAAGTTTTTGTGCTAGGTTGATTGACATACCATAGAATTGTAAAATATCAGCGGGTATGGTAGCAAAAGCCGCTACTCCTCCAGGGAGGCCGGCAACAAATGAAACAGCAGAAGATTTTAAAGTAGTCTCATCGATAAGTTTCAAAGCAATTGAATGTATCTGGTTTTCTTCAATAATGTCTATTGGGCCATTTTGAGAGATATCCCCATACCGAGCCTCGTCTTTGAACAATGAATAAAGAAACTCTTTTCGATCTACCCTCATAACTTTATTCGACAAGAGAGTATTGATTAGCTCGTTGCCTTTAGCTGTTTCTGGATTTTCCATAAACTCTACCATTTAATCAGTCCTTTTTTATTTAATATCTAGATACTACTATGACTTTTGTCCATTTTTCTACCGTGCCATTGACTCAGTTCAAGTTATAGGTTGTTGATTAATAGAATTTGTTTAGCAACATTTATATGAAGTATTAGTTATCTACTCACCATTTTGAATAAACGACTTCTTGCGTGCTCTATTAAAAACTTAATTTCCTATTTCAAAACTTCATTCTCGTTGGGAAGGCATTGCATTTTGGTTTTTTGCGTATATATCAGAGAGAATCATTTTTGAAATGTGATTCGTAGTATGTTTTATAAGTCAAAATCAAATTATACATCCGTATCTTCATCTTTCGCTATATACCTAATTTGAAAGCCTTTTCATTTTTATGGATTTTTGTATGTTAATAGGATGGCAAAGACATAATGAACGTCACTGCTACTCGACGGCTAATCCACTCTCTTAGGGGGCCTCAGATTAAAGAAGATAGTTTAATTATGATACATTTTCTGTAAGACTACTTGTAAATGGGCTCCTTTCAATTACTCAGTTTTGTTTTAAGCAAATTCATGTGTTGATAGGATATTTCAAGTGCTGACTATAACCATATTTAAGAACTACCTATTAATATTAAAATTGTAACATATACAAAAATAAGATACTACTTAATTTGTATAGTGAGTGTTATTGATTGTTCTATTTAACACCTCTTTTCTTAAATACTTTTTACTAACCAATATAATATAAAATCTGACATAGTTATTATAAAAATGAAAATGGCATATTTTAACGAAGGCATTAACACTTAGTATAAAGAAGATATCCCCAAAAAAGGATCGGAATTTTGAACCGCTTGATATCAAAAAATACAGTGATAAAAGAAGGAGATAATATTTCAACGTTTTACTCTTTGAAGAACCTTTAGTATATAATAAGATTAATGAATTTTAAGGCGTTTAGTGATGCAACGTAAACGCAACGCTTTAAAATCATACGTTGTTAAAGCGTAATGCAAGGCTTTATCTCAGGATTTAAGGAGCATCACTAAAGTGTTTAGCAATACAACGCAAATGCAATGCTTTAAAGACGTATGCTGCTAAGGGGTCATTGTTAATTAACAGAGATAAGGATAGGATCATGTCGCTTGCCCCACACACATGAAAAGGAGCACACCAGATGAGAATACATAATCTAGAAAAAGCGGATATTGATAAGTTAAAAGGTCTCTTTGAAGTTTACTGTGAAGCATTCGAAGAAGTGCATCCATTTCCTTCTGATGTTGCTTTACAAAGATTAATGGATCATCCTGCTGTCTTATTTATTGTGGGTGAGAACGATAATGGAGTCGTAATCGGTGGTATGACGGTATATGTACTGCCCTCCTTATATACAGAGAAGGATTATTATTATATTTATGATATGGCGGTCAAACCTCTGCACCAGAATAAAGGGATAGGAAAAGCGCTATTAAATTATATTATTGAGTTGGGTAAAGAGCACCAGGCTGAAGCAGTATACATAGAAGCAGATGAACCAGATCAAGCAGCAAACCATCTCTATGCTAAGTTTGCTGTAGATAAAGCTAAAAGCACTGTTTATGATTTATACCAAGGTGACCCTCCTTCAATCGCTAACTAAAATATTTGACAGTGGGCACCACTCCATAAAAAAAGAAAAGAGGCTGATGATCATGTCGAACATACCATTTGGTTACTTGCTTCCCGTTCTTTTTCTCGCATGGTGCACTTATTTTGTAGTGGCGCCGTCGCATTGGCATCGGGCTTTACGCTCTTTTGGGACTTATTTTGAAGTGATCAATGAAGTTCCCTTTTTTGCTCTTTTTTGGATAATTAGCGCGACTATCTGGGCTTTCATCGAGGGAGATTTAGCTCATCCAGTAGGGAAGATAGCGTTTGGATTAGCTCTGTTGGTGGTTGGGGGATTAGTAGTGATCATCTACTGGGGTTTGCAATCAGCTGCAGCAGTCAGTCGCACCTTGGATGACGGTCTGGGAGAAGGCTGGCAAACGTTCCTACCAGCAGAAACGAAGAAGCAATCACAGAAGAAGTTTACCGCCAAGGCACTACTGGGACCGTTCTTCAACCGACGTTTTGATGTTCAAAGAAAGACGAATATCCGCTATGGTGATGCGGGAGAAAGAAATTTACTCGATGTTTACCGGTCTCGAACCCATTCGAATGGCGGTCCCGTCTTAATTCATTTACACGGGGGCAGCTTTGTGAACGGACGAAAAAACAGCCAATCGCTGCCTCTACTGTATGAACTTGCGAGCAGAGGGTGGGTATGCATCAGTGCCAACTACCGTCTCGGTTCCGAAGGCACGTTTCCTAACCATTTGATTGACGTGAAGAAAGTAATCGCCTGGGTGCGCGAGCACGGAGAGGAGTATGGTGCGGATCCTAGCGTCCTCTTTTTAGCGGGTAATTCTTCGGGTGCTCACATCGCCGCGATGGCAGCTCTCACTCCAAACGACCCTCGCTTCCAGCCAGGTTTCGAAGACATAGATACTATCATCACAGCCGTCATCTGTCAGGGCGGCTACTATGGGTCAATTGCCACAAAAATAGTGGCACCTTCATCGCCCATGGCCTATATTG
This sequence comes from Fundicoccus sp. Sow4_H7, assembly GCF_052115865.1. NCBI lineage: Bacteria > Bacillati > Bacillota > Bacilli > Lactobacillales > Aerococcaceae > Fundicoccus > Fundicoccus sp. Sow4_H7. The sequence goes on from NZ_JBQKME010000006.1 coordinate 129,740, forward strand.
ATAAAAATGCACCACTTTTTTTTGTAGTCCATGGCGATCGGGACCGGATTGTGCCGGTGGAACAAGCCCGTGGTTTCGTGAACCGCTTGCGAGAGCAAACTAACAGTCCCGTTGTTTACATTGAACTGCCTCATGCTACTCACACTTTTGATTTGTTTCATTCTCTGAGGTCTCAAGCTGTCTTTCATGGTATTCTGGCTTTCACGGCTTGGGTCCGGAGTAATCCGGAAAGATGTTCAAGAGACGCTTCGAGGAAGTAAGGAAGGATAGATAGGTTACACAGCTATCAAAATTAGAGGAGTTAGTGATGGATAGACTTATTATTGTTGGTAATGGTTTTGATTTAGCACATGGTTTGAATACAAGGTATAGCGATTTCTATAATACTTTGTCAGAAGATGTAAAATTAAAGTGGGAAAACACCTATTTACCTGCAGCTGAATTAATTGATAATTGGTGTGATTTTGAAGAAAACATATTGATGATAAGTCAAACGTGGTTTGATTCTTATTTTGAAAAAGCAAGCACAGGACAAGACACTAAAGAGACTGAAGAGCACATGAATAAAATCGATGATGCATTCGGTTTAATACAAAAAAAGTTTCATGAATACTTAGAAGTTGAAGATCAAAGAGAAGTTCCTTTAAAAAATAGTGTTAGTAAGTTTATAACAAAGAACAGTCAAGTGGTAACATTTAATTACACAAATTTAGTTGAAGCTTACTCAGACAAAGTTATTTATGTTCATGGGTCATTAAAAGATAGGTTTATTATTTTTGGATATAACATCCGAGGTGAACAAGACTTTACACCAGCAATTGCAACTACATTTAGTAAATCAAGGTTACGAAACATTTTGGAATATAGAAAGTTTCTTATTCGAAGAGAATTGAATATGCAGGAAGTTGAAAAAGAAATTAATATTTTTAGAAAAGTAAACGATCATTCCTACACTGGAAAAGGTGGTTATGGATTCCAATATGGTGAGTTAGAAGAATCTATCAGAAAGAAGTATCAAGAATATTATTCTACAGAAGGATTACTAGAATATAACGAGGAATATTTTTATTTAAATTGTTTACCTGATGAACTTTCAAATAAGATAAAGCAAATGATGATAGAACAGAGTTCAAACTTGGTTGTTGAATTTTTCAACAGTACTCAATTTCAAACAAAAGGACAACTGAATGATATAGAATATCAAAAGATTAAGTCACTAGTGATTATGGGTCATAGTATCGAAGCAGATTTCGAAATTTTTGAAGAGATAGTAGGAAAGACAGTGAATCTTGAAACATACATATTATTCACTCATAAAGGCGAGCCAAGAGAGGATCTTAATTACAAAATAAGTAAATTAAAAGACATGAAAGATATTCAAGTAGAATTAGAATACTATTGATAGAAATAAAGTAGTTAAAGAATATCGTACTTATATAGTTAACGTTAAAGAACCACACATTGATTACCATCGGTGTGGGGTTTACCTGTCTTCAGAATATAATATTCATCCGACTGCATGATGTTTTACATCAATTATGTATTGATGTAGGTATACCCAAAAAGGTAAGTGCTATCATACAAGTATATGCTATAATATATATAGATTTTACAATTCTAGTATAGACTACGTTTTCAATAAAAAATATGTAAAGAGGTAATGATATGTCAGCAGAAATAAACAGTGCCAATCTAGGCTTTGAGAAAGAAATCTTTAAAGCAGCCGACAAATTAAGAGGCAACATCGACGCCGCCGAATACAAAAATATAGTTTTAGGACTTATTTTTTTGAAGTATATCTCAGATAGCTTCATTGAACGCTATGAAGAGTTAGTAGCTGAAGGTGACGGCTTTGAAGAAGATCGTGATGAATATTTAGCCGAAAATATCTTCTTCGTCCCTGAAGAAGCCCGTTGGGATTATATCTCTAAACATGCCACTCAACCCGATATCGGTAAAGTGATTGATGAAGCGATGGTTTCCATTGAAAAGGAAAATGACCGCCTAAGTGGTATTTTACCTAAGAACTATGCTAGACCTGAATTGGACAAAAGACGTTTAGGTGAAGTGGTCACACTCTTTGATAATTTAAAACTAAAAGAACATGGTGACTCGAAAGACATTCTAGGACGTACTTATGAGTATGCAATTGCTCAGTTTGCAGAACAAGAAGGTAAACGAGCAGGAGAGTTCTATACTCCTTCAAGTATTGTTCGTACTTTAGTAGAAATACTAGAGCCTTATGAAGGTCGAGTATATGACCCATGTTGTGGCGCAGGAGGGATGTTTGTCCAATCTGCAAAGTTTGTAGAACGTAAACGTGGTCGAGTCAATGATTTATCCATCTATGGACAAGAAGCGAATGCTAATACTTGGAAATTGGCACAAATGAACTTAGCCATCCATGGACTAGAGGGAGATTTAGGTCAAGGAGCCGCTGACACCTTCTATAATAATCAACATCCTAGCATGCGTGCAGATTATATCTTAGCAAATCCACCTTTTAATATGAGTGATTGGGGTGGTGACAAGTTAGCTGAAGACGGCCGCTGGCAATATGGAACTCCACCAGAAGGTAACGCCAACTTTGCTTGGATGCAGCACATGATTTACCATTTGGCTCCAAATGGGAAATTAGGGCTTGTTTTAGCAAATGGTTCTTTATCTTCAAGTGGAAGGGAAGGAGAAATTCGTGCAAATATCATTAAAGATGATTTAGTAGAAGCGGTCATTTCGATGCCCGAACGGCTCTTCTACTCAACAGGCATCCCTGTTTCTCTTTGGATTATCAATAAAAATAAAAAGCAAAAAAGGAAAACACTCTTCATTGATGCTCGGAGTCTTGGTCACATGGTTTCACGAGCTCACCGTGAATTATCCATAGAAGATATTGACAAAATTGCGAATGCCTATCACCAGTTTGTGAAAGGCGAAGATGTTCAAAAATTAGGGTATGTTCATGAAGCAGATTTAGAAGAAATCGAACAAAATAATTTTGTGTTAACACCTGGTCGTTATGTTGGTTTAGAAGAAGTGGAAGACGATGGCATTCCATTTGATGAAAAGATGGAAGGGTTAACCGCAGAACTTGGTGACCTATTAAGTGAATCTCACAAATTAGAAGAAGCAATCAGAGAACAGTTAGGTGGGATTGGGTTTGATTTATAATAAAGTTTATTTAAAAGAAATCTCTAAGTTTAATCAGAATAACTTTAATAAATCTATGAAATGGAACTTTGTAAATTATCTAGACACAGGGAACCTTACTGAAAATCAAATTGATGTAGTTCAATTAATAGATTTAGAAAGTGATAAATTACCTTCACGAGCGAGAAGAATACCAAGTGAAAATAGTATACTATATTCAACAGTACGCCCAAATCAAAAGCATTATGGTTTTTTTGAAAATATTAACATACAAAATTTATTAGTTTCCACAGGTTTCGTGGTTATCGATGTAGATAGAAATAAAGCAGTCCCTAAATATATTTATTACTACCTTATACAGAAACCTATAATTAATGAACTACAAAATATTGGGGAGACGTCAACATCAGCTTATCCATCAGTGAAAGTTTCGGATATTGAAAAACTTGAGATTAGCTTGCCATCTTATTCTCAGCAAAAAGCCATAGCAAATCTCCTCTCATCTTTCGATGATAAAATAGAAAATAATAATGCAATTATTGCTAATCTTGAAGAACAAGCGCAGACGATTTTTAAATCATGGTTTGTTGATTTTGAGTTTCCGGATGAAAATGAAATGCCTTATAAATCAAATGGTGGAACTATGATTGAAAGTCAAATTGGAAGAATTCCTGAAATATGGCGAATATCTACTATCGAAAATTTTTCTGATAAGTTAATCAGTGGAGGAACTCCGAGTAGAAAAATTGATGAGTACTGGAATGATGGACATATACCTTGGCTGAAAACTCAAGAAATTAATAATGGTTATATCACCCAAGTGGAAGAGAAAATTACGAACGAAGGATTAAATAAAAGTTCGGCAAAATGGGTTAAAAAAGACTCTATTGCAATAGCGATGTATGGAGCTAGTGCTGGTAGAATTGCTTATTTAGGATTGCCAACGACAACTAACCAAGCTTGTTGTGTCATTGAATCTGATTATTCTAATTATATATATGAATACCTATTAAATAAGCAAAAATATATCAGTTCATTAGCTTCTGGTTCAGCTCAACAAAATTTAAGTAAAAAAGTCATTAGTGAAATCAAAATAATTAATCCATCACATGCTATTTTAGAAAAGTACGAGACCCATATTAAAGTCAATACAAGATTAATTCTAAATTTGATAAAAGAGAATACAAAACTAGCTGAAATTCGTGAAATGATCTTACCAAAACTCATGTCAGGTGAAATTCGTGTAGGAGATGTAGACACAGTAGAATAGGAGGTGACAAGATGTCGAATGTACGTTTTATGGAAGATGGTTTAGAGAATGTTTTCGTTGCTGAAATACAAGACCTGGGTTATCACTTTGTTCCTCAACAAGAAATCATTAGATCGAGTTATAAAGTGCCGTTGGCAGAGGAAGTTTTGAAAGATTCATTAGTACAAATTAATCCGAATGTTTCTTTAGATGTGATTGAACGAGCCATTCATTTAGTATCTCATATTGACGCCGGATTACTAGAAAGTCGAAATGAACGCTTTTTTGATTATCTTCAAAATGGCGTAGAGGTAAGTCATTACTTGGCTGGTAAACAGAAAACAACCCGTGTTCATTTAATTGATTATGAGGATGTAGATAATAATGATTTTATGGTAACGAATCAGTTCACTCTCATCGGTAAAGACCAAAAGCGTCCGGATATTGTCATCTTCCTCAATGGTTTACCACTTGTAGTTATCGAATTGAAGTCGGCGATATCTACTCAGTCGGATATCACAAGTGCATATCGTCAGATTAGAAACTATCAGTATGATATTGAAGAACTGTTCGTTTACAACGCCTTTAATATCATTTCTGACTTTACTCATACAAAAGTTGGGACAATTTCGTCGAATGAAGCCTGGTATAAGGAGTGGAAGTCAATAGATGGTAATTATCAAAAGTCACAGTATGCTGACTATAAGACATTACTAGCAGGTATCTTACATAAAGAGCGCTTCTTGGATATAATTAAAAACTTTATTGTATTTGAACACAAAGAATCTACGATAGTCAAGATTATGGGGCAATATCATCAATATTTTGCAGTTCATAAGGCTGTTCAATCCACCCTTGAAGCAATGAGCAAAGGGGATGGGCGTGGGGGTGTTTTCTGGCATACACAAGGATCAGGGAAATCTCTCTCGATGGTTTTCTATACTCAATTGATGACGCGAGTTCTAGACCATCCTACCTTTATCGTATTAACAGACCGAAACGATTTAGATGACCAACTGTACGGCCAGTTCTCTAGAACACAAGATTTCTTGCGGCAGACTCCCGTTCAAGCGGCTTCACGTGATCATTTAAAAGAACTATTAAACGACCGAAAATCCCATGGTATATTCTTTACCACCATGCAGAAATTTGCGGAATCAGAAGAAGCTTTAACGCATCGGGAAGATGTCATTGTGATTGCAGATGAAGCACACCGTTCGCAATATGGTTTAAGAGAACGAGTGAGTCGCGAAGGTAAGGTTCAAAGAGGAATGGCTCGTTTGGTAAGGGAATCATTGCCTAATGCAACCTACATAGGCTTTACCGGAACACCCCTTTCTGAGAATGATAAGGACACTAGGGAAGTATTTGGTAATTACATTGATGTTTATGATATGTCACAGTCGGTAGAAGATGGTGCCACCAAACCCATTTACTATGAAAATCGTGTCGTAAATCTTAATTTGAATGAGCATATCTTGAAGCAAATTGACGCTAAGTACGAAGAGTTAGCTAACCAAGCTCAAGAATCTGAAATTGAGAAAAGCAAGCAAGAACTTAGTCGCTTAGAAGTCATCTTAGGGTCTGAACAAGCGATTGATACCTTAGTAGAGGACATTATTAACCACTATGAAGACACCCGAGAACACCTTTTAACTGGGAAAGCCATGATTGTTGCATATAACAGAAGCATTGCCTTAAAGATGTACCGACGAATTTTAGAGTTACGACCTGAATGGCAAGAAAAAGTAGAAGTAGTCATGACGGGCAATAATAATGATCCAGAAGAATGGAAGCAAATTATCGGGTCGAAAGCTGATCGTGATGACCTCGCTCGTAAGTTTAAAGATAACTCAGACCCGATGAAGATTGCGATAGTAGTGGACATGTGGCTGACTGGATTCGATGTCCCATCGATGGCAACTATGTATATCTATAAACCGATGAAAGCACACAATTTAATGCAAGCGATTGCACGTGTGAACCGCGTTTTTGAAGATAAAGAAGGTGGCCTGATTGTTGACTACATAGGAATCAGCAAGGCCCTTAAAGAAGCTATGAACGATTACACGAAGGCTGATCAAGAGGCAATCGATAATGCTGATATTCGGGACTCTGCTTATCCTAAATTCCAAGAAAAACTTGAAGTCTGTCGCAATGTCTTTTTTAATCAATTTAATTACTCCATCATTTTTTCAAAAAGTATAACCGATGTAAAGATGGCTAGGCTGATAACAGAAGGTATCAATCACATCTTATCTTATGATGAAGTGAGACAGAAAGATTTTAAAGATCAATCCTATGCTTTAAAACAAGCTCATACCTTATGTTCGTCAATTACAACAGAGGTTGAACAACGAGAAGCAGCTTATATTGAGGCAGTTCGGATAAGTATCAATCGTATCCAAGGCGAGAAAGGTCTTTCTAAACAAGAAATCAATCTACAAATCAGTGAACTCTTGCATCAATCGATCCAAAGTGAGGGCGTCATTAATCTTTTTAAAGACTTTGAACGTGGTTTCAGTTTATTCGATCCCAACTTTTTAAAGAAAATCGAAGAAATGGAACAGAAGAATCTGTCTGTCGAATTACTGAATAAGTTGTTAACAGATGAAATACATTCCATTACCCGGACAGACGTTGTTAAGGGAGAAGAATTTTCTGAAAGACTGCGACGAATTATGAAGAGATACCGTGAAGGTCTAGTTGATAATGCCGAAAACTTAGACCGGTTTGCGGGAATTGCTGATTTAGTTGATGAGTCCAATAAAGATAATAAAGAATTTAATCTCCATACTACACGAGAATCCTTAATTGACCTTGCAAAAGAAGCTTTAGCACTAGAAAAAGAGCATGAGAATATGGGGCTATCGCGTTCAGAGATGGCTTTCTACCATGCGGTCACTAACCCAGAAAATGTCCAAGATTTCTATACTGATGTGCAGTTAATTGAACTGACTAAAGAATTAACGAAAGCAATTTCCGAAGAAATGACGTCTGATTGGATGATGCGGGAGTCAGGAAGAGCCAACGTTAGAAGAACGATTAAGAGATTATTGAAGAAATATAAGTATCCTGGGAATTACAGGGAAGTAATCCAGTTAGTAATCAAACAAGCAGAGCATTGGGATCGGTTGCCTACAGTGAATGAGTAGAGTTTTTGAAGGGGTTGCTGATTAAAATAATCCGGTTTAGAAAATATAGACGCTTGCACTATTAAATAGGTAGCGCGAGTAATAAATAAAGTAAGGTCTGTTATTTTTAAATACTAAGAATATTATTGGGAGGTACTTATGCAAAAAAGAATAGAAAGAGCTCAATCCATTGTTCATCAGGGAACGAAGATAAGTAAAATAATTTTTTATTTTGGTATTATCATCGCAATATTATTTTCTCTGTTAGTATATGAAATGCCAAATATGTCTATCTTAGCGGCAATTTTAGGAGGACTAGGAGTATTTTCTGGATATTATATTCTATATTTAATTACTTCAACTTTTATAGCAATTTTAGATCAAAATACGCTAACTAATGAAAGATTGATTGAATTAGAAAAAGAAATGAATAGTTTAGGAAAGGGTATAGGAGTTACCAATATTAATGATAGAGTCAAAGACAAACCATTTGAATCCACTGAGCAAGTTGGAGAAATAAAAAATGAAAATAATGTAAAGGAGAATAATTTTAGATTTGAAGGGAAAGAAATCATAGAAATAAGTGTGGATATAGTTCAAATTTTGACAAATACGACATATGAAGCTATATATAATGGTAATGAAGCAATAGTAATTGAAACTGATGAAAATCTAAAACCGTTCATAAATAAAAGCATTTCAATAATTGGCTCCTTTATAGATAAGCGAAATATCAAACTGCGCAACTCTACCGCTAATTCAGCAAGAATTTTTTTGATGAAAGAAAAAGTGATATAAACTAAGATTTGCAAAAAATATGCTAAAGGTAATTTGTTAGGTTTTATGCTAACTGTAAATTTTTAAAATAGCTATTTCGCCATTGGATATAATAGAAGGATAAAGCTTTTTGTAAAAAGAATTCTCCATCTTCAATCAATATGGACTTCAACGTGGAGAGTAGTACCCATTATGCTAAGTTGTACTCGATGTTAGTGGTATGGTCGCTTTAGGATTAAGATGATCAGATATGAATATCTACAACACAATTGCTATTTCTTAAAATTTTAATATTTTCACACGATAAATAATTGACAGATTAAACGAAAAAATTAATGAATGCAATACAAAAGAAACGACATCAGATTAAATGATGCGAGAGTCAGGTAGAGCCAACGTTAGAATAACTACCAAGCTTTTACTGAAGAAATATAATTACCCAGGTAATTATAAGGAAACAATCCAACTGGTGATTAAACAGGCAGAGCATTGGGATGACTTGCAAATAGCGAATGAATAGAAAGGATTATTGAAGTATGGATGGTGGTATTAAAAATTTATCTGAATTTATGCGAGGTTCCTCGCGGTTTTACATTCCAGTCTATCAACGTAATTATGATTGGCATATTGATAACTGCAAAAGATTGTTAGAAGATTTAGTTACAGCTCATAAAGAAAAACGGAAGACGCATTTCTTTGGTAGTTTAGTAGTGAAGCCTGGTAGTTTACATCAAGAAACAATCATCATTGATGGTCAACAGCGGTTGACGACGGTTTCGCTGTTGTTATTAGCCATTGGTAAATGGTTAAAAGATAACGAGTTAGAAGATCGCCAAATAAATTTAGAGAAAATTATCAACACTTTCTTAATTGATGAATGGGCCAAGCCAGGTAATAACTATCGGTTAGAATCAAATCCTAAAGATTTTGAAGCGTATAAGAAGTTATTTGACAAACCAAAATACTATGTTGAATCATCAAATATTACTCGTAATTATCATTATTTTTATGATCAGCTAGAACACTTTCCTATCTCAATTTCAGATTTATTAGATGCGTATCGGAAATTAGAAGTGATGATTGTCAATTTAAACTCACCAGAGGACGATCCACAACTGATCTTTGAAAGTCTAAATTCCACTGGCTTGAGCTTGACTGATGCAGACCGTATTCGAAATTTTCTGCTGATGGATGAAGAGCAATCAGAACAAGAATATTTATTCAATTCTTTCTGGGAACCTATCGAAGAGCGGACGAATTACGATGTTAGTGAATTTTTTAGATATTATTTGACCTTAAAATTAGCCAAGACACCTAATAGAAATCAGATTTATGAAGTCTTTAGAGATTATTATACAACTTACTCTGTGGACAAGAGAGAATTTTTCGAACAATTAGCTGAGTACGCTTTTGCCTATCAGCAAATATTGGAGAATCATACAGGTAATCGTACAATTGATGTCATATTGTATCGTTTTAATCAATTAGAAGTAACAGTGATTCGGCCCTTTTTAATGGCTATTTTAAGAAATTATAATGAGCATATTATTAATGAGAATGAAGTGGCAAAGATTTTAAGAATAATAGAAAATTATATAGCTCGACGAATGATTACCCAAACCCCTTCGAATGCACTCAATAAAATTATGGCTACTTTGTATCGAGATTTGATGAAACACCAAAAGGAAGATATTAGTCCTTCAGAAGTGATAGCTTTTATCCTATTAAATAAACAACGGTCGGGCTATTTTCCAACGGATGAAGATGTTCAGAATTCACTTGAGACAAGGGATATGTATAATGTTAACTCTAAATTTAGGACTTATTTCTTTGAGCGCTTAGAGAATACAAACCATGTAGAGACGCTTAATATTTACGGAGGAATTGAATCTGGAGATATTAGTGTGGAGCATATCATGCCTCAGAAATTGAATAGTATATGGAAGAATGAATTAGGTGAGAGCTATCAAGAGATTCATGCTAATTACTTAAATAATCTAGGTAACTTAACTTTAACGGGATATAATTCAAAATATAGTAATCGTCCCTTTAAGGAGAAGAAAAACATCGAAAAAGGTTTTAATGAGAGTCATTTTAGTTTTCTAAATCAAATCCCGAAAGCAACAAATGAGTGGGGAAAAGAGGAGATAGTCAAACGACGTAATCAGTTAATTGACCAAGCATTAATGGTATGGCCAATGCCAGAGACAACTTATCAACCTATAGAATCTATTGAAGAATCTAACTTATACATTTATGATGGTGAAGAAACTTATACGGGCTACAGAATAAAAGGTTATATTTTTGTTGATGAGGATTATCAAGAAGTCACTACCTGGCGAGAGATGTTCATTCAAGTAATTAAACGACTAGCAAGAGTTAATCCCAATAAAATTATGGAGTTAGCAAGTAGTCGATTAAATAGTGGCTATACCACTTTATTTACAGATTACGAAGATACTAGGAGAACAGAGATTATACCAGGAATTTATCTTAAAACTTCAATCTCAAATTTTGGTAAAATGAATTGCTTGCGACAATTATTTGATTTATTCGATATTGATTATGGCGAGTTACAGCTTGATGCTCTTCCTCCTAAAGAAGAAATCTAAAGAAATAGGAAAAGAAATCCTATGACTTTTATTTTAGTAAGATGATGAGGTTAATTGTTAAAAATAACTATCTTCAGCACTATACCAAATAGCTAATAGATTTTATTACCTATCGATGATACGGACATAGTTATCATAAATAGATGGTAATAGTGTTTATAAATCAAAGATTAGTAGCATCTATAAATTAAATTGTTAATTGTTTCATATGTGATGTAATGTTTAGCATAAGATGAATTGAATACACTCTCCAGGACCAATTCCTGATGGGATGTCCGTGGAAGATATCATGAATGGATTGAATTCTAGACGAAATGATATCATCGTGAATGCTTTAGATAAAATAAAGCAGATGGAGAATTATGTCTGCTAGTCAATATACGATTTGTATATTTAACAAGAACTATTATTTGAAAACTCTCGATGATAGTCGCTCAATCAAAGTTTTAACTACTTAAAAGAAGGTAAAGTAGCCTCTCGTGCTGAAATTGAAAAAGAGCTAGAATTGAAAAAATCGGCCACTTTAGAATTATTAAAAGAGTTAAAACTACTTGGTATTATAATTACCGTGGGTAAAGGTCCAAATACTAGATATTCATTTAAAACATGCGTTATCAAATAGAGAATAAAAAGAAAATAGTTGGGTAGCAATGGTCTGTATTTTTCGTTGCAATCTTATGTATAACTCGCTTGCAAAACACAAGATATAAATGTGGATAGAGAAGTCTGTTTTTTGAGGTGGTGGAATCCGAAGAAAGGCGAAAAAATATTAAAATTCTTTCAGAAATAACAATACAAGTTGAGAGGTGTCAGTATGAAAGGGAATAAAAAACTATCTATAATTTCGCTATTAATAGTTGTTGCATATCTGAGTTATCTGTTATTTTTTATCCATAGTACTCTGGGATTAGAAGTAATAGTAAATTATAAAAAGTGGAGTTATAATACCCCACTTTTATTGGTACTACTTCATCTATTTTTTGTTTTAATCTCGCTAATCCAGATTATAACTGGAGTTATATATTCATCAGCTAGAGCAACTGCTTTTTCTAGTAGATCCTTACTTGCTGCGGGAATAGCATATTTACCCTCATTGATTTATTTGTTGGTACCCATTATCTTCCAATGGGCATCAGGTTATTCTTTAAAGAAAAATATTCTGAGAGTGGGAGGACTCGTAGTTCGAAGAATCATCTACAGCATGATTATTATGTTTGTATTTTTTGGTGGGTCATCAGTGCTTAATTCTCAATTTTTAACAAGTTTTGCATTAAATGATTTAACAATTGATATGTTATTATCTGGATTTCACTTTGATGCAAAAGCTGATTATTCATCGGTAGTTAAGGAGTATTCGAAAGAGATAACCCAAATAAGTAGTTTAAATTTAGAGAGCTATCAAAATAAACTGGCATCTGATCAAATCACATTTGAGGAAAAAGTAGATTTAAGAGTAGAAAACACGTCTAAATTAGCTGATTTAACGACTGAAGGGATAGCTAAATTAGCAAATATTTACTATTATAGCGCGAATGGTAATTTTTCAGATTATTACGATAGTGTTGGTGAACTTAATGATGTGTATTTTGATGAACTTCAAAAGATGACTGAACTGGAATTGAATAATTAATTGCGTAAAAATTTGATGATTTGCTAGAGTTAATAGTGAAAGGAATAAGATTAATATGAAGAAAACAATATTTGTAATTGCTTTGCTACTACCATTAGTTTTTGCTAAACAAGTTTTTGCTTTTTCAGAAGTTGAAATTCAGGTGTTAATGAAAATTCGCCAGTATTCAGAAGATTATGTCATCGACTTTGATGATCAGACTAAGACTTATTCTATCATTCTAGATAAAGAAACAATGGAAGAACTAGAAGCCTCTAAGCTTGAGGATAAAGAAAATAATGCGATTGGGCAAAATCTGCTGGAAGATTTTAATGAAATTACGGAAGAATTAATGACGACATTGAGTAAGGAGTATAGTTTAATTGTTTTAACAGAGGATGAAAGAGAAGAAATATTTATTTTTAAGGATGGGGAAGTTGCTGAGAATTGGTTGCTAGAAGATAGTGAAGAAAGCCCATATGTTTTTCTAAATGAATTAAAAGAATATTTTGGTGATTTTCGTCCCAAGGATGTTTCTGATGAAACCATCAATAGTATTGTCAGCTACAATGACTATATAATAATGTATGTTGTAATCATTGAAGATTATTACAATAAATATCTTGAACTATTTGAGGATACGGGTTTATTTAGTCAAGAAGACATAGAAAAGATGAAAGAGGAGTTAAAATCAGAGATAGAAATTGTAAAGAACCAATATGGTGTTATGGGGCATATGCCCATTCAAGGTAAAGAAATGATAGTAGAAATGTTGATAAGTTATCGAGATGGTTTAAACGACTATATAGTGACAATGAAAGAATATTTAGGACAATAGTGAATAATATAAGGTCTATTTACTAAACTGTAATTAAAAAATCTGTTTTGAAGCTATTAAGTATAATTTCGAAACGAATTTTTCGACATACATAACAGTAACTGTAAAGATATCATAATTCTTCCACCCAGACGAAGTCCACCACATAGCTTAAACTAAAATCAGCAAGCAACATCATTTTTCAACAACACTAAACAACGAAATGTAATCGCCTACACAAAAGCGGCGCAACACCTATAATCTATACGTCCATGAACTAGAAGTCATATAACTCTTTTGTAAAACAATATATGGACTAATTGAAGAAACAACTAATATCATAAGCTACACATATCCAACAAGAATCTCAAAGAGCAATCTCTCATATCAGAGAAGACTAGCTTGAGGTTCTTTTTTTAATCGTATCAAAATAGCTAATAGAATTTATTACCTATCGATGATACGGACATGCGTACCATAAATGATGATAAAAATCTCATTTGTGAGTTCGGCATGCGTATCATAAATAGATGAGTTTTTTTATGAAAACTACCGCTTCAGCTGACACGGTTCTCATGATAGATTCGCATAAAAAGACAGTTATATTGTAAATTTTGGTTTTAATACGCACTAACTTCAAGTGCTATGCTGCATTAATAGAACAAAAAAAAGACTATTTCGCTAAATGAAATAGTCCTTTTTATTACTTATTTTACTCCAATGACTAAACTATCTCGTGCAGCTTCCACTACTTCTGTCGTGATAGTTTCAAGGTTATTGATTTCTAATATTCTTTCGATTTGGGTGAAAAGTCTTTGGATAAGTCGAAAATTTCCACTGGTAATTTTAATAATACTAGTGACAGCTTCATAATTAGCAAAATCTTCCAGTTGGACAGATAATCCTAACTCTTTCCATTTGTATTCCACAATATGGTGGATCTCGTCTTTACTCAATCTGTCAAATTGATGGGCAAAACCTATTCTGGAGTAGAGTTGAGGATAACGAGCCAATCGCTTTTCTATGCACGGCATTCCAATAAAGATTATAGCTAAATCTTTTTGGTCATAAATATCTCTTAGTTGTTCTAAATGCTGTACATTTAATCAATCTATTTCGTCAATAATAATAAGCTCATTCTCTTCATACGCATTCGCTGAGTATTTTTCTTCTGCTCCTAGCTGAAGAACTCTATACATACTTTTAACCATACCCATTTTACCACCAATCATATCGATTTCATTCGTCATTTTAATCGCCCGAATGGCTGGACGGTGTAAAATATTGTTTTCATTTCAAGGATTTTTTTATCTGTGTTCATTCCGATTTCGTCCGATTTTTTTAATCAATTTGTTTTTCGACCCAATTCCAATTTGAATATTGCTTAGCGGATAAAGTTTTCCCAATTCCGGGTAATTCATAACAAATTCCGATATATTTGTATTTGATACATGCCTGACAAAATTCTGCAAAGCGTTTATATTCTTTTGTTTCAATAAAGTAGGGTGTTTTAATCATTGTAATACCTCTTAATTTTTGACTTCTTGGAATCTTTTATGATTATAGGGTTGTCTAACTCTTTTTGCTTAGTTGAAATAAGTTCTTCCGCAATATTATTTCCAGAATGGAGCTGATTTTCAAGGTTTTTTCGTGCCTTATTACGTGCCGCAACAATCTCTTTTAAATCGACTTCGTAATCAGAAATTTCAGGAGAAATTGCCGTGCATGAATATTGGTCTTTGTAAAAAACACGGATCTCAGCAATATCTCTTGGATCATATCTAATGATAACAGTTTCACCTACATAAGCTGCTAAATTGGTGTCAATATATATTAACCCTTGGAAGTGAATGCCGTCAGAATAAACGTTTTTTGATTTTGCAACATTTAATAACAATAAATCTAAGCTTTCTAGACTATCTGGTAGATTAGGAAGAAATCCTGAATTATTCCACATTTCAATAGGCTCTTGTTATGTGGTGCCATGAATTCTATGGTGACAGTCATATATAATGAAACGCGCTAATTTCTCATCAAGCTCTTTTATCGTAAGAAGATTTGAGGTATTTTGATTCCCAAAGTAACCTGGTAAATCTTGCAAAAATAATTGATTAATTGTTAAAAAGAAGCGTTCTATTTTCCCTCGTCATCTTGGGATACCTACCGTAGAAAAAATAAGATTGATTTTTAAATCAATAGCAACTTGCTCTAAATGATTTGAAGTGAAATCACTTCCGTGATCGGTATAGAAAGTTTCCGGCATACCACATATTTGCCAATCAGAGTTGCTTTTTTTCCATATGGCTTATTATAAGACTAAAGAAGTTTGAATAGCAGAAGGGTCTTGAAAACTAAGGAAATAACCTGCTACTGCTCGGCTATAATTATCTAAAATAATTGTTAACCATGGCCTCTCTGGCTTTCCTCTTTCGTTTAAGACAAGGATATTCAAAGGAGTGTGGTCAGCCTGCCATATTTCATTGGAGTAATGAGATTCACGTCGATAAATCAAATTATAGTTATTTTGATATTCTTTTTTTCCTTTATGGGCTAGTTCCTTTAATTGTGGCGATAGACTTTTCGAAATTGTATACACTTAACTGTAGCTAGGTTGCTCCCAATTCTTTATTTCGCAAATAATACAGATTTTTCGATGGATAGAAGTTAAGGAATTTTTTCTGTGTTTGAATATCAGGTTTTTGATTTCTTCTTGCACGTTTTCTTTCACTTTAAAGCTTCCAGAATCTGATCACATTTTTCGAACCAGTCCTTTTAGCCCCGATTGTCGGTGTTGGTTTATCCAATGGTATAAGGTTCTTTTCGGGAAACCTGATTCTTCGGTAATGTTTTTCAAACTTTCCTCATGGTTTAGATAGGGTGCAATGACTCTGTATTTATCCATGGCTCTTTATCTCAGTTCTTCTGAATGTGAAGTTAATGGAGGCAGGTCTGTTTCCATGATGCATCTCCTTTCGCAAATAGAGGGGGTTAATAGTTTATTTTTTCTTCTTATTTAAATAACGATAAAGAGTGGCTTTGCTTATTCCAGTCATTTCAACAATTTCTTTCACACTGTAATTCTGACTTTCGTACAATTTTATTGCTCGTTCAATATCTCGTTGGCTTACAGGCAGACGTCCGCCTTTTCGCCCTCTCGCACGAGCACTTTTTAAAGCTTCTTTTGTATGTTCAACAATCAAATTTCGCTTAAATTGGCTAAATGCTTGAAATACAGTCATCATAAGCCGACCATGTGGAGTGGCAGTATCAAAATTCTCTTTTATGCTGATCAATTTTATATTATATTCTTCAAAGTAATTTACAAGTTCAATTAAATCTTTTGTACTGCGACCCAAACAGAGAAGCTTTCCACGATAACTGTATCACCTGGACGCAATTTATCTTTCAGTCGATTTAAATGCGGACGGTTAGCTTTGGTTCCCGTCATCTTTTCGGTTAGTATCTCATTGCAATTTCGGCCATTGAGTAAGTCCAATTGGCGATCCAATTCCTGTGAACGTGTACTTACTCTGGCATACCCATATACATACCCACTCAATCCTCTTCCTTCTCTTTTTTATTTTCTCAATTGTATCACAAAGGGGGGATAAAGATACGTAGATAGAGAGTAAAGTTTTGATACTTGAAAAGGCCTCTTTTCAGCTGAAATTTTAGTTATTTAGAATAGTCTCAAAAACGATTGTTTTTGAGACTATCTGTTTCATATATAAAAATATGCCCCTAATTTTTTAGAACTTTAGAGCCTTTACTAATTTGTAATCTAAGGACTAAAAAATAAAAAAACGTTCTATCCGTTGTTCCTGGAGTAATATTTACAAATCCTGGAGTAGGTACAGTTGGGTTAACAGAGAAACAAGCAAAAGATATAGCTATAGATGTTAAAAGGTCAATCTTAGATTTAGATAATGTACCAAGTGCACTAGTTAATCATGATCCAACTGGGTTAATCAAGCTTGTTGTCAATACTCAAAATCAACAAATAATAGGCGTTCATATCGTCGCTGAGAATGCAGGTGAAGTCATTTATGCAGACACATTAGCTGTTAAATTTGTGTTAACAATCGAGGATTTAACGGACACAATGGCTCCTTATTTAACGATGGTGGAAGGATTGAAACTTGCAGCGCTTGGTTATAATAATGATATTTCAAAATTATCGTGTTGTGCAGGGTAAAATAGTGCAAGCGGAAAGTGCCTTTTTCTAATGAACGTTTACAGAAAAGCAAATAGACAACTACCTTGCTCTTGACTTAAAATGCCTTCTAAATGCTTGTTACAGCAATCTTTATCGATAATAAAATACAAAAAAATGGCCTTGCAGTTTCTGTAAGAATCTGCAAAGCTATTTTTTTTGAAAACGTCTTATAATTTATTATTTACCGACTTCTTGTATAGCTTTCATTCCGCCTTCAATAACTTTAGGATTTAATCCTTTTGATTCAAGGAAAGAAGCCGCTGCAGTACTTCGGTTACCAGATCCACAAAGCGTAAAAATTTGTTTGCTCGTATCCAGTGATTGATAATCATTGACTAAATCCTCAAATGGAATATTGACCAAATTTTTTTCAGGTGCTAGACGTGTAATTTCGTCTGGATGTCTGACGTCAAGTAATATAAAATCATCTGATTTATTCAGGAAATCTTCAGCAGGGATAGTTTCCGTTGTCTGTAAGTCTTCTTTGGGTACTTCATCTATCAAAAGATAACCATTCTTTTGATTAAAAGCTAATTCATCAGCCACCCCAGAAAGTTCTGCTAGTTGAGCTTCGTCCTCAGAACCAATGATAAAAATAATGGATTGATTTACATCGAGATAATAAGTTGCATACGTTTTAAAGTTACTTGGGTTAAGATTGAGAGAGTTTTTAATATGTCCCTCTTGGTACCCATGTTGAGTTCGAACATCAACCAGTTGTTGGTTATTAATGTCCTCGTAAAATATTTTCTTCATTTGTAATGCTCCTTCTGATAGTTATGTATTCATTTATTATTTACTAAAGTTGAATGAAAGGGGGATAAATAGGTGTCACTCTCAAAAAGTATTCCTAATGACCCTTCAACAAAATGAAGTTAATAAAAATGATAAGATTACTTGACAAAGCATAGAGACTCATCTATGTTTAATACATTGACAGGTATCTATGTGAATAAAGTATATGAAATTCAGAGAATTATTGCAAGTTTTCTTGCATCATATAGGTCGATTTGTATACAATACATAGATAGGTACCTATATATTCGATACATATACAATCATCTATATAAGCCATTAGTTGATTGTAGAAACTAAATCAATCATTTCGTCCAAATCGTTTAATAAAGGAGTGGTAAATGGAATGGAAATTTTTAATCCAAAAGAGCATATTAATACAAAGTATTTATTCTATACAGGTAAAGGTGGCGTTGGGAAAACAACGGCCGCTAGCGCAACAGCTATTCAATTAGCGAATGAAGGTTTCAAAGTTGTATTAGTGAGTACAGACCCTGCCAGTAATTTACAAGATGTTTTTGAAAGAGAATTAGATGATAACGGAACAGAAATTGAAGAAATACCTGGCTTAACCGTCGCTAACTTTGATCCAGTCAGTGCTGCAGAAGAATATAAAGAATCCATTGTGGGTCCTTATCGCGGAATTCTGCCAGACCCTGCGGTACAAAATATGGAAGAACAATTAAGTGGTTCATGTACGACAGAAATTGCTTCTTTTGATCAGTTCGCAAAATTCTTAACAAGCCCTGATATATCTGACCAATACGACTATATCATTTTTGATACAGCACCTACCGGCCATACATTAAGACTCTTACAATTACCTTCTGCTTGGACAAACTTCTTTGATGAAAATACAACTGGCACAAGCTGTATGGGTCAATTATCTGGTTTAGATGAAGAGAGAGAAAGTTATAGTTTGGCAGTAGAAACACTTGCTAATTCTGAAATGACAACTTTACTACTCGTAACTCGTCCGCAAGAAGGACCATTAGTCGAAGCCAATCGTGCGTCCGAAGAATTACGAGCATTAGGGGTTGAAAACCAGAAGCTTATTGTGAATGGCCTTTTAGAAAATCCGACAGATACGATTTCTCAAACATACTATGACATTCAACAAGATGCATTAAACCAAATGCCTGAAAATCTTAAAAACTTACCTATTTTTGAAATTCCATTAAGACCTTACAATCTTACAAGTATCGAAAGTATCGGTTTATTACTAAGTGAAGAACAACCTGAAATCAGTCATGAAGAAGTGCAGGAACAGGAATACCCACGCTTACAAACTGTTATCGATGATTTACACAACACAAACAAACGAGTCGTCTTTACAATGGGTAAAGGTGGCGTTGGGAAAACAACCATCGCAGCCAGCATTGCGAAAGGCCTTGTAGAAAAAGGTAAAAAAGTTCATTTAACAACGACCGATCCTGCAGCTCACTTAAATTATATTGTGCATGAATCAGATACTCTTGGGGTTAGCCATATTGATGAGAAAAAAGAGTTAGAGCTTTACCAAAATGAAGTTTTAGCTAAAGCGCGTGAATCAATGTCGGAAGAGGATTTAGCTTATGTAGAAGAAGATCTAAACTCACCTTGTACAGAAGAAATTGCGGTATTCAGAAAATTTGCTGAAATTGTTTCGATGACGGAAGCAGATGTGGTGGTTATTGATACTGCGCCTACGGGACACACACTTTTACTTTTAGAATCTTCTCAAAGTTACGCCCAAGAGGTGGAGCGAACTTCTGGAGAAGTACCAGAATCAATTACCCGACTCCTGCCTATTTTACAAGATCACAACCAAACAGAAGTGGTCATGGTGACATTACCTGAAAATACACCTGTCTATGAATCGATTCGTCTACAAGAAGATCTAGACCGTGCAGGTATTGCACATACTTGGTGGGTGGTTAATAACAGTTTATTATCAACAGGGACTACAAATGAAACATTGTTAGCTCGCGCAAAATCGGAAGAAGAATGGATCCAACGTGTCGATGGATTATCAAATGGGCATTTTGCGGTCATCGACTGGAGTCCTATTGAGTTAAAAGAGGATGTTCTTGCTACAATTATTTAATCTCAAAGGAGAATATAAATGAATTATGAATTATTTGCTGAAAAAATGAAAGCTTTATCTGATCCAAACCGAGTAAAGATACTCGATTTACTATCCTGCGATACTTTATGTGCCTGTGATTTGCTCGAACACTTTGATTTTACTCAACCAACTCTCTCCCATCATATAAAAGTATTAAGAGATGCGGATTTAATTGTTACAGAAAAAATAGGAACTTGGCATCATTATTCGGTGAATCGGGAATTATCTACCGAGATAACAGAAATCCTTCAAAGTGTTTTCTCAAGTTCTGAAAGATGTATTTGTCATACAACAATAAATGAAAAGGAAGATCAATATGAAAAAGTTAGCCATTTATGAACCTGCCCTATGCTGTAGTACCGGAGTTTGTGGACCTTCAGTGGACGAGGATTTACTACGTATTACGGGTGTGATGAAACAAGTGAAAGAAGAAGACGATGTGATGATGATCCGTTACAATCTTGCTTCCAATCCTAATTCGTTTGTACGAAATCAAAACGTCATAGACACTATGCAAAATGAAGGACAAGACTCTCTTCCAATTACTGTATTAGATGGAGAAATTGTTAAAATAGGTGCTTATCCAACGAATGAAGAAATTAGTGAATATTTAGGTATTCAACTGGTTAAAGAAGCGATTCAATAAGAAAAATGTTTGAGGTGCGAAATTTATTTTAGAAAAAGAGGTAAAATATGAACAAATTAGAGATATTTGAACCCGTTATGTGCTGCAGTAGTGGAGGTTGTGGCTCATCAGTGGATGAAAATAAATGCTAATTACATCTGTCATCAATGCATTAAATACTATTGATGGATATCAAGCTTATCAATATAATTTGACTGACAATCCTATGCAATTTGTAAGTAATGAAACCGTTAGTACTATCTTACAGAAAGAGAATACTGCTGCTTTGCCAATCACAGTATTGAATGGCAAAGTGAAGAAAGCTGGAGCTTATCCAACTCTTGATGAAATTTCTGAATATACTGGTGTACGTTTTATGGTAACAGACCAATCTGGTGAGAGTGATTGTGGTTCCACTGGATGTTGTTAAGGAAAAAGAAGTAAGAAGTTTATCTTCTTTTGTTTCTCATTAAAATATTAAATACGATTATTATTGGAGGAAAATCATGAAAGAAACAGCTTTAAAAGAAAAAGTATCGAATAAAGAAAATGGGATTGGACTTTGGGAACGTTATTTAAGTTTATGGGTTGCTTTATCAATGATTATAGGTGTAGCGCTAGGGCAATTTGTTCCTGCAATTCCTAATTTCTTAAGTCAATTTGAGTACTATAATGTATCGATTCCAACAGCTATTTTAATATGGTTAATGATTTTTCCAATGATGTTAAAGATTGATTTTAGCAGTATTGTAAATGCAACAAAAAAACCCAAAGGATTAATCTTAACTACCGTAGTAAACTGGTTAATTAAACCATTTACCATGTATGGAATTTCCGCCTTTTTCTTTTTGGTAGTATTTAGACCGTTTTTAAGTCCAGAACTAGCCAATGAATACATAGCTGGTGCGATTCTTTTAGGGGCAGCTCCTTGTACGGCTATGGTATTTGTATGGAGTGAACTAACAAAAGGTGATCCAGCATACACCTTATTGCAAGTATCTATCAATGATATTATTGTTCTCTTTTTATATGCTCCAATCGTTGCATTCTTATTAGGAATAGGTAATGTTTCTGTACCGATGGGTACACTGTTACTTTCCATTTTTGTATTCATTGTAATCCCTTTGGCTCTAGGAATTATTGTTCGAAAATACGTGGTAAAACAAAAAGGTGACGATTATTTTGAAAAAGATTTTGTGAATAAATTTGATGGGACCACACGGATTGGTTTACTACTAACTTTAGTTATTATCTTTTCATTCCAAGGAGAACGAATTCTAAGTAATCCATTCCATATTTTATTAATTGCTATTCCACTAATCATTCAAAATATTGTCATATTTTTCCTCGGATACGGTGGAGCTAAAGCGTGTAAACTACCATTCTCAATAGCAGCACCCGCAGCCATGGTTGGAACGAGTAACTTTTTTGAACTTGCTGTAGCTGTCTCAATAGCATTATTTGGATTGAATTCTGGTGCAACTTTAGCAACCGTTGTAGGAGTATTAGTAGAGGTTCCTGTCATGCTATTATTAGTCAAATTTTCAAATAAAACGAAACATTGGTTCGATGGCTACGAATATTAATTAAAAAGAGAAGAAAATTATGTGATAGAACCTTTTATGAATTGTTTTATTAACTTCAAATTTGAATGCATAATGGCAGATTTTATCTAATCTTTGATCGGAGTAGATGTCTGCCATTTTTTATTGCAGTCAAATCACAAACACAAAGAGAAAAATGAGAATAAATTCAATCATAAATTCACTCCACTAGATGCAGTTAAATCTTCCGCTAAAATAGTCGCTTCTAGATTGGTTACATCTTCTCCTGACTGGATAAGAAAATATTGTAGGATTGCTGAGCCGGCCACTGTCCTGTGAATGCTAAGCTGTACTAGACAGAAGGAGGTGCGGATATTTTCTTGGACCTAAATATAGTTGATCATTTATAGCGAACCCTAATGGATGTGTCGGGGAATTGTTTTTAAGCTACAAAAGACATCGTTTTTCGAAAATCCATGATACTCATGCCACCTAATGATAATTTGATTCTTTCGTGATTATACCAATCAAGATAATCGTCTAACAATTGAATAAAGTGCTCAATGGAAACATCTAACCAATCCTCATCGTAAAAGAACTCATTTTTAAGCCGTCCAAAGAAACCTTCATATGCCGCATTATCAGGAGTACAACCTTTTTTAGACATGGAGCGAGTTAAGTGAGCTTGCCTATTTGGCATGCCCACTACATAACCAGTCACCCCTCTTTCAATCAAAAAGAAAGTTTTTGGCTGTGAATAGTAACCTTGAAATTGATATCGATGTAGAATCATTCAATAAACTATGACCGCTTATAAACTTTATTACCTATCGAGGATACGGACATGCGTATCATAAATGATGATAAAAATTTCATATGTTTTGTAGATGAGAGTGCTTACTCAATGCTTCTCTACCCTCTAGAATCATCGGGGTTTCGGGGAATCACTAGATTTTCTTGAGCTAAAACAATACTCGAATGTATAGGTAAAATTTCAAATTACCATCAATCACATCAAAAAAATAAAGCAGAGTTTACAGGAAAACCTGTAAGCTCTGCTTTAGTATGACGGAATCTAATCATTCATAGTTATTTAGTAAGTATGATTACTCTGGGCTTGTTCAATTTTCCAGTGAAAGGATATTTCTTGCCGTCAAGTTCGGTGTAGTACTCCCATCAGAATAAGTATTTGATAATCAAATTAAAAAGTAATAATAAAAGTACTTTTTTCACTTAGAGGGCTATTAGTAAGGTTGACATTTGTTGAATTGCAATAATTATTGCGACAAATAATTTATCTTTATTCAATTAATAAGAGTTCGTGTAAAAATACTTCCAAGGGTGTTTGGTAATCTAAGCATTTCCTAGGTCGATTATTCATTAACCACAAAGCTTGGAAGAGTTCTTGGTGCGTC
>NZ_JBQKME010000007.1:0-152900 GCF_052115865.1 Fundicoccus sp. Sow4_H7
AATAAATCTTTCCAATTCTTCCCACGTATGTTTACTATTTGAACGCATAAAAACTCCCCCAAAAGTAGTTTTACTTTTTCAGCGTCTACTTTAGGGGGAGCATATCACATTCAGTGAAGTTCTTTAATTATTTATTTAACAATGTCAGCTTCTTCGAAAATTCGTTCCATTAATAACATTACGTCACGAACTTCTTCATTTTTAACAAATGGTTCTGCGCCTTCACGCACAACACGGAAGAAGTTAAAGTAGAAACTTTCGTTCATCATGTGTGGAGTTGGCAATGGTAATTCTTCTGTCGCTTCTTCTGACGGTGGAGCCATTGTTTTCGTTAAACCAACACCCGCTTGAATTGGAGCCGGCGTTGCAGCATCATTACCTGTCGCAACAATCGCTGTACCACTTAAGTCCCAATCATGGATAATCGCGGTACCTTTAGTACCTTTGACATACCAACGAGGTAACTTCACAAAGTTTGTTGTCCCAACTTCAACAACTGATTTAATTCCATTTTCATGTAGAATAGTCACCGTAAAACCATCATCAACTTCATTACCTAAAACAAAACTTAAATCAGCTGTTAATGATTTAATTGGGCTGCCAACTAGCGTGTGAATTTGATCCAACAAGTGAACGCCCCAGTCTAAGACCATACCGCCACCTTGAGATTTCACATGACGCCAGTCACCAGGAATCCCATTCGCCCCATGAACACGGGATTCAATTTGGAAAATTTCGCCAATTTGCTTGTTATCCCATAATTCACGAATCACTAAGAAGTCAGGATCCCAACGACGGTTTTGGTGAACCATAAAGACACGGTCAGTTTTTTCTGCAACTTTAAGAACTTCATCCAATTCGCTAGAAGACATCATCACTGGTTTTTCACAAATCACATTTTTTCCAGCTTCTAATGATTTAATGGCAATCTCTTTATGCGAATCATTTGGCGTTGCGATTAAAACAACCTCAACATCTTTATCACTTAACACAGCATCTAAATCTTCATACACATTTAAACCATTTTCTTCTGCTACAGCTTGTTGTTTTTTAGCAATATCAAAAATCCCTTTAATATCATAATATTCTTCAGGAATCAATGTACTTGCATGATAAGTCCCCATACCGCCATAACCAACAATTGCTAATCCTAATTTTTCCATTCAACTATCACCCTCCATAAGTCATCATTAAAATTCAAAGTAGAGACAGATGTTAATAAATATCCCTGTCTCTACCTATATTTATTCAAAAACTACAATGGGATTATACCCACCACATTTCTCCTGGTTGATCATTAATCATTACTTGTTTTAAGTTCGTTACGGCACGAGCAAACCCTTCGTCGACTGACATGAGTGGATCTTCATGCTCAATACTTAAAACATAATCATAACCATAGATACGTAAGGCTGAAATCATATCAGACCAAGTTTGTAAATCATGACCACAACCAACAGAACGGAAAGTCCAAGCACGAGTTTGTACATTTCCATATGGTTGCATATCGGTTAAACCATACATATTGATATTATCTTGATCTAAGTAAGTATCTTTGGCGTGGAAATGATGAATCGCATTTTCTTTACCAAGAATTTTAATGGCTGCCACAGGATCAATTCCTTGCCACCATAAGTGACTTGGGTCAAAGTTACATCCAATAGCATCACCTGTTGCATTGCGTAATTTCAACATCGTGTAAGGTGTATGAGCTAAGAAACCACCGTGTAATTCAATCCCGATTTTAACCCCAGCTGCAGTAGCATCTTGGTTGATACCTTTCCAGTAAGGGATTAATTTTTTCTCCCATTGGTATTCATAATTATCACTATACTCCGTTGGCCACGGTAATACTGGCCAGTTCACTTGTGTATCTGTTTCATTACCGCCAGAAACACCTGAGAATCCATTAACAACAGGAACATTCATTAATGACGCTAATTTAATTGTATCACGTAATAATTGATCGGCTTCTGCTGCTTCTTTTGGATTAGGTGAAATAGGATTATTATGCGCACTTAAAGCAGAGATACTTAAACCTTTATCTGCTAATTTTGCTAAATACTCTTTACGCTCTTGCTCACTGTTAAGTAATTTTTGTAAATTTAAGTGAGCATCACCTGGAGAACCACCTGTTCCGATTTCAACCGTTTGTAAGCCAGCTTCTGCTACTTTGTCAATCATTTCTTCAAAACTTAAGTTGTTAAATACTGGTGTAAAAACGCCTAATTTCATTAAATTAACCTCCTATAAGATTTTTGTAGGTATTATTTGTTTTCAAGGGCTTCGTAATGGCCGTAGTAAACACGTTCTTGTTCTGATGGGTTAGCCCAATTGACAGCATTACGAATAACTTTTTGTACCATTGGTTGGAAATAAGTTGGGTAGGTTTCGTGACCAGGTTGGAAATAGAAGATTTTACCTTGACCACGGCGGAACGTACATCCAGAACGGAATACTTCCCCGCCTGGGAACCAGCTAACAAATACTAATTCGTCTGGAGCTGGAATATCAAAGTGCTCGCCATACATTTCTTCCTGTTCAATTTCAAAGTGCTCACCTACACCGGCTGAAATTGGATGCGATGGGTTCACGTTCCAAATACGGGTATGTTTGCCATCTTCACGCCATTTCAAATTACAACTTGTTCCCATTAAACGTTGGAAAATTTTAGAGAAGTGACCTGAATGGAGTACAATCAAGCCCATACCTTCTAGAACTTTTTGTTGCACACGATCAACAATTTCATCCGAAACTTCATCGTGAGCCATGTGTCCCCACCAAAGAAGAACATCGGTATTGTTTAAAACTTCTTCAGTTAAGCCATGCTCTGGCTCATCTAAGGTTGCTGTTTTTACTTCGAAATCATCTTTTAAAAAAGATGCAATTTGTTGGTGAATCCCATCAGGGTAAATAGCCTTTACTTCATCATCTGATTTTTCATGTCTAAATTCATTCCAAACAGTTACACGAATCATTTGGCTACCTCCTCAACAATTTTACGTAAAGTTTTCACATTGGCAGCAGCCGCTTCTAGTGGACTAGCTGTGCGGAAAGCTTCTTGTTCAATGACTAACCATGGGTGCTCTAATTGTGAAGCAACTTTGACATAGTCATTAATTGGTAAACTTCCATGACCAATTTGGATACTTTCTTTATTGATTTCATCAAAGTCTTTAATATGTAACATACCAACACTGTCAGTATGGTTTTTAATCCAGTTAACCGGATCAACATCTGCAAAATTAACCCAATAAGTATCAATTTCTAATAAAATTGATGGTGCTAATTTAGCTGCTAAATCTAAAATTTCATAGCCTTTAGAACTATCTAATTCATGATTGTGATTGTGATAGCCTAAGGTAATGCCTTCTTCATTTAGACGTCTAGCAATCTTTTCCATTTCTTTCCAGAAATTTTCCCATCCGGATAAACTGTCAAAGCTTGCATAAGGAACAATCATAAATTTGTTATTAATCGTTTTAGCAAATTCAATTTCCGCTTCTAAGTTATCTTGTAAAGCTTCAAATGGAGTGTGTGAAGCCGCAACTTCTAAGTTATATTTTTCTAACCAAGATTTTACATCGTCCGCACTATTATCAAAATAACCTGCGAACTCCACTCCATCATAGCCCATTTCTGAAACAGCTTTTAAAGACGCTTCTAGATTTTCTTGAATATGTTCTTTAATACTCCACAACTGTAAAGCAATTTTTGGAATACTCATTATTCTTCTCCTTCTTCATTGAAGAACACAGGTTGACCTGTCTTAGAAGATTTATAAATAGCTTCTAAAATTTCTGTTACAACTAAAGCTTGTTCTGGTAAAACAGTTGGTGTTGTATCGTTTAAAATCGCATCAATCCATTGACGTGCTTCAATTAATTCAGGATCACTTTCTTCTCCATCGTAGAAAGCAACGCCACCAGTTGATAAGTTAACATTTTTCTCATACATTAAACCGTGCTCTTCACCGTTAATGGTTAAGCCGTCGTTCATATCTGCCCCTGCTTTATCACCCATTAAAGTTGTTTTAGCTTCTTTAACATCTAAGGTATTTAAAGCCCAGCTTGATTCTAAGAAAATAGATGCGCCATTTTCCATAACAACATAACCAAAAGCAGAATCTTCAACTGTAAATTTAGCTGGATCCCATGGTCCCCAAGCATTCGCAGCATTTTTGTGTTCTGCTAATTTATGGTAAGCATTCCCTACAACAAATTTAGGTTTGTAGTTATTCATTAACCATAAAGTTAAGTCTAGCGCATGTGTACCGATATCGATTAATGGACCACCACCTTGAGCTTCTTCGTCTAAGAATACACCCCAAGTTGGTACAGCACGACGACGGATTGCATGTGCTTTCGCAAAGTAAATATCTCCTAAACCGCCCTCTTCAACAATTTTATGTAAATGTTGTGAGTCAGTTCTAAAACGGTTTTGGTAACCAATTGTTAATTTTTTACCTGTACGTTTCGCAGCTTCAACCATAGCACGTGCTTGTTCAGCTGTTTTAGCCATTGGTTTTTCACACATAACGTGAGCATCAGCTTCCATTGCTGCAATAGAAAGTTCAGCGTGTGTATCATTTGGTGTACAAACGTGCACAACATCTAATTCCATTGTTTCAAGCATTTCTTTATAATCAGCAAAAACTTGTGAATCTTCTGTACCAAATTCTTTTTTTGCATCAACTGCACGCTCAACGATAATATCACAAAATGCTACAATTTCGACTTCCTCAATTTTTGCTAATGCAGGTAAATGTTTTTTTGTACCAATTCCCCCGCAACCAATAACTCCAACTTTAAGTGTCATAAAAATCCTCCTGTTAACGTTTTCTATCACTTCCTATAATATAGGATTTGCAGACAAATTTCTTCCTAAATTGATTGAAGATATTCCCGAATATTGCCGTCACCAATTCTCATATTTAAATTTTTTATTATTTTTTTCTGAAAGCTCATAACACCAATTAGCAAGCGGTTTTTTTAGCATAAAACAATTTTCAATATAGTGTTATTTATTAGGGAGGGTTGGGTGATTTTATAAAAAAAGCCTAAATTATTCTTAATTTAGGCTCTCTGATTGAATTTTTTTACGGATTCTTTTTTGATATTGCAAAGGCGAGGTCCCCATTTTCTCCTTAAAAACATGATGAAAAGTTTTCACACTCCCAAAGCCAGCGCGTTCTGCCACTTCAACCATCGGCAAATCTTCATTCGCCAAAATAAATATCGCTTGATTCAGTCGATATTCCTGCAAAAACTCAATAAAAGTCATCCCCATATTTTTCTTGAAAAAGCGGGTAAA
Source organism: Fundicoccus sp. Sow4_H7 (assembly GCF_052115865.1). NCBI lineage: Bacteria > Bacillati > Bacillota > Bacilli > Lactobacillales > Aerococcaceae > Fundicoccus > Fundicoccus sp. Sow4_H7. The sequence goes on from NZ_JBQKME010000007.1 coordinate 5,314, forward strand.
ATAGTAGGGACTAAAACCAACGGCCTCTGCCACATCTTTTAAGGTAATTTGCTCAAAATAATGCTCTTCTATATACTCCACTACCTCATTCACGCGGTCCAATACTTCCTTGGAATGATTAGTTGATTTAGAATATAGCGGCACGGAATCTTGAAGAGGAATTTCATGGTAAAACAAGCCAATGAGTTGATACAAGTTTGCCAACACGATATATCGTTTGCCTTCTAGTTCACTATTAATGGTGTCATGTATTTCATGAACAATGGCTTCAACTTTATTGGCTGTCTCAGTTGGCCAATTCGCACTGTGGCGCTCACCTTGGCTAAAGATTTCTATCAATGAGCGATCGTTTTTTTGCGAAAAACTGCTCTCTCGCAGCATACTTAAATCAAATTGCAGAACAATTCGCTCACTATTGGGAGATGATAAAAAATAATGTGGTTCACCACTTGCGAAAATAATCGTCTCCCCTTCTTGCACCGTGATAACACGATCATTCACCCCAATATTGAGATGCCCTTTATCTGCATGAATAATTTCAATCTCTTTGTGCCAATGGGGATAAACAATGGTCATACCGTCATTGGTGAAGGAACGAATTTGAAAATTCGAATTAAATTCAGGTATTTCTAAATAAATACTCATTGAAAAAACATCATCCTTTCCCTTTATTTGTTTTCATTCATATGCTCTTGATTAACTGTTCCATGGATTGCTTAAATGTTTTACGCTGCTCATCCATATATTTTCCTGCTTGCTTTGTACGTAAACCTTGCTTTCGCATTTGCTGGCTAATATGACGTTGCCATAGAAGTTGATTAATATTATCTTGATCATAAATCATCCCCGTTTGGTTAATCACATACGCTTTGTTAATGACTAATGAAGCTAAGCCATAATCTTGGGTCACCAAAATATCTCCTTCATTTATCAACGAAACAATTTTAAAATCAACCGCATCTGGTCCTTTGTCAACATAAACAAAGCGAACAAATTCAGGATAGATTTTATTGGTATAATGTTCAATAGCTGTTACCATAACAACTTCAAGTTGATATTTACCAGCCAGTTCAACGACTTCATCTTTTACGGGTGAACCATCCGCATCAATAAATATTTTCATATCGACTTTCCATTTCTAACATGTATTTTATCTTCACCTTCTATTATATACAAAATCTGTTAAGAAAATACTGACATTAGCAATAAATTCTAATATCAATCAAAAAAACACCCAACCACAGTCACAAACTGTCATTGGGTGTTTTCAGATACTTATAACACTTTTGATAAGAAGAGTTTTGTTCTTTCTTCCTTTGGATGATTCAATAATTCATGTGGCGGAGCGGTTTCTACCAATTGGCCTGCATCCATAAACACAATACGTGAGGCTACTTCACGGGCAAAGCCCAACTCATGTGTCACAACAACCATAGTCATACCTTCTTTAGCTAACTGCTTCATTACCGCTAAAACTTCTGAAACCATTTCAGGATCCAAAGCAGATGTCGGCTCATCAAACAACATCACATCTGGTTGCATTGCTAATGCTCTAGCAATAGCCACTCTTTGTTTTTGTCCCCCTGATAAGGAAGAAGGATACACATTGATTTTATCACTTAAGCCCATTTTAGCTAATAAATCTTCCGCTAATGACTTGGTTGCGACTGAGTCTAAGCCTTTTAAATGCATCGGACCAAAAGTGATATTTTCTAATACGGTCAGATGAGGAAACAAATTAAAGTTTTGAAAAACCATCCCCATGCGCTGACGGACACTTTCTAAATTTGTATCAGGCGCCGTTATATCCATTCCTTTAAAATAAATATTTCCTGATGTTGGAACTTCTAATAAATTTAAACAACGTAGTAAAGTCGACTTACCCGATCCAGAAGGACCAATGATAACTAATACTTCACCTTCGACTACTTCTTTATTAATATTCGTTAAAACTTCCTTATCACCAAATGATTTATATAAATTTTCAACTTTAATCACTTGCTTTTAACCTCATTTCTAAACGTCCTACCCCAAATGCAATCACTGAGGTTAAAATAAAATAAATTATCGCTGCCATAAACAATGGAGGGAAAATTTGAAAGGTTGCTCCTCTTACAATATCCGAAGCAAGCATAATATCACGAATGCCCAAATATGACACAATCGAAGTTTCTTTGATTAAAGCAGCAAATTCATTACCAATCGCAGGCAGGATATTTTTAATGGCTTGTGGGAAAATAATTTTCCGCATAGCCAATTGACGTGACATACCGATTGCCATAGACGCTTCCATCTGTCCTTTATCCACTGATTGAATCCCACTTCTAATGATTTCCGCTACATAAGCTGTTGCGTTAAATCCGACTGCAATCACGCCTGACGTAAAACTTGATAAACTCAAAGACGTTAAGCCAAAGTAAATAATAAACAATTGGACTAAAAGTGGTGTGCCACGGACAATTTGAATATAAGCTTTCGTTAAAAAATTTAACCATTTATTTTGCGAAAGCCGTCCGAGTGCCAGTAAAGATCCAAAAGCCAAACCAATTAAGACCGCAAAAAATGAAATTAATACAGTATTAACCGTCCCTTCTAGAAATACCGGCCAATATTCAATCAGTAAATCAATCAATGTCTAAACTCCCTTTCAAATTCCTCAAAAATTTCTATTCCACTGAGCCAGCCATTAAGTCAATATTTTTAATAAATAACTCCTCAAGTTGGCCAGATTCTTCTAATTCTGCAATAACGGCTTGGATTTCTTCCAAGAAAGCTTCATTACCTTTTGCAATAGCAATCGCAGTTCCATCTTCTTCGTGTGGTACTTTTAAATTAGCAATAGCGATATTTGGATTAACGGACGCAAATTGTTCCGCCACAATTTGATCAATAATTATCGCATCCAAACGATTGGTCATCATCGCAGCGATCAAAGCATCGTTTTTTGGCATTGAAGTAATAGCTGCTTCCGTCATGGCTTCAGTTACAAAAGATTCTTGAGCCGTTCCTTTTTGAACCCCGATTTTTAAATTAGCTAATTGTTCAAACTCAGTATACTCGTCTACTTTGCTAGCTGGTACTAAGGCCACAAAGCCTGTTTCATGGTAAATATCACTAAAATCAACTTCTTTTTGTCTTTCTTCCGTTGGATTCATACCAGCCATGATCATATCCACACGACCTGTTTTAACAGCCGCTACTAAACTATCAAAGTTCATGTCTTCCACAACTAATTCAACACCTAAAGAATCCGCAATCGCTTGTGCGATATCCACATCAAAACCAACAATTGTATCTTTTCCATTTTCTAATAAATGCCACTCAAATGGAGGAAAGTCAGCTGACGTACCCAAAACTAATTTGCCATCGGCCTTAATTTTATTTAAAACAGGACTGTCACTTTCTTGAGCTTGAATTGTTGCGAATGAAGTTGTATTCAATAATCCAATGGCTAAGCTTGCTAACATAATTGTCTTAATCGTTGCTAAAAAGTATTTTTTCATTTGTAAAACCCCTTAATATTTATTTTCATCGAATCAACCATGAGCTGAGAATAAAAAAATCCCGTCTCTCTCCCTAAAATAGGTAAAAGAGACGGGATTCCCGCGGTACCACTCTACTTGACGGGGACACTTGTCCCGATCCGCTCATTTTTTAACGCATAGAACTGCGAAAGTGGATACTTTATTCTCCACTTTGTCTCAAGAGTGCGCTTCAAATAATAACTAAACGATGAGCTTCCACTCTGTCTCATCTCGCTGTGATTAGGTAATTATTCTACTCTCTCTATCAATGACGTAAGTTGATTTAAATGTTAAAGTGATTATACGAGCAATATTATTGAATGTCAACTACATTTTTTAACTTTCTCATATATTTTTAATTTTTATAAGCTATCGAGATAAGCCATGTCTTCTGCTTCAATCGTGAAGTCCAGATCGGCATTTTGTAAAATATACTCTTCGTGCACGGATTTAGGTAATGGTAAAATATCTTTTTCTAATAAATAACGGATACTGATTTGAGGGATAGATTTCCCATATTTATTAGCGATTTTTTCAATTTCTTCATTTCCTAATAAGCGACCTGTGGCGATTGGCGAATAACCTTCAAGTAAAATATTATGTTGTTGACAAAAAGCTAACAATTCTTCATCAGTTTTACCAATGTGATAAATTACTTGGTTTACATGTGGCGCAACTTGAGTTGTTTCCATTAAGTGTTCTAAGTCATCAATACTAAAGTTCGATACCCCAATTGATTTCAATTGACCAGCTTCAAAGGCTTCAACCATTGCACGCCATACATCGGCATTTTCATCGTAATAATGATTTTGAATCGGACGTTCCGACATCACATTCCATGGACGGGGTGCATGAATTAACATTAAATCAATATAATCCACATCAATTTCACGCAGTGATTGTTCAATTTTCTCTTTAGCTTCTTCATAGGTTTTCACTTCCCCAGGGATCTTAGTCGTAATAAAGACTTCTTCACGATTAACACCACTATCTTTTAAAGCTTCTCCTACACTTTGTTGATTTTGATAACTCACAGCTGTATCAATATGACGGTAGCCATTTTCTAAAGCGAACTTAGTACTTTTGTAGGCTTCCTCTGGTGACATTTGCCAAGTCCCTAAACCAACTTTAGGAATTCCAATACCATTTGATAAAGTAAATGTTTCTGTTAATAGACGCATTTTCTTCCCTCCAATAATTAATAGTTATATTATACACTTATTTGCTCAGAGCATAAATTAATTAGTCTTAGCAGTGATATTTATTCAAGAGGTTCTTTTGGGGTTTGTCCTCTCCTTTCATAGTAGACGAGTCCAGCTCCAATCGCAGCAAAAATTACAATCGTAAAGATATTCCAAAATGTAAAAAATGGCGTTTCGATGTTCATTCTCAAAATCAAATTAATGACGGTGGATAAAGCTACTGCCCCAAATGCAGCCACCATCCCAATGCGGATCCACGTGAAGTCTAAATAACGGTAAGCGATATAAATCCCCCATAAATAAATATAAGCAGCAACGGCAACGGGGATGGCTATTCGTATTAAGATACCATCTAAACGTAGGACTTTATCTAATAAATATAAATACGGAATGGTGAGAATGGATAATGTTACCATGCTTGTTAAGACCGGTTGGTTTTTTACAAGAAAAATTGGGATGATGGATCCCCAGGCAAAACCAACAGAAATTAATACAATGGCCGACCAAGTAAGATGTCCAATGGTTAAAAAGTCGATTAGGACGCTTGCTAATACGACGACGAGTAAAATCAGTGACACTAAGGATAGGGATTTTTTACGTGAGAGGTCAACTTGTTCGATTGAACTCGTGGTTGCATATTCAAAAAACAGTGGATCAGTTATAACACGTTCAGCTGTTTCAGATTGATTAGAACCATTAATAATATCTTCCGCCGAAACATTATATAAATTAGCTAGGGGTTGCAGGATCGTCACTTGTGGTAAGTGCACGCCATTTTCCCATTGGTGAACAACCCGTTCGGTTAACCCCAGCGCTTCAGACACATCTTTTTCCGATAAATTCTTTTCAAGCCGTAAAGAACGAAGGTATGTTCCGATTTGTTGATGTTGCTTCTTTTTTTTCAGTTTCATAAAAACCCTCCACTTTCACTTAGAATTTGTTTGCGATTACATTCGGTTAAAAAAACGATTATATTGCAATTTAATTATAGCACCTTTAAGGAGATTTGTAATATTTGAGTGTGGGGTAGATATTTCATTATTATTAAACTAGCTTATCGTATAAATAACCTTTATAATAATGTTATGGATTTCACATGTTTTTATTAAGAGAAAGGATTGGTTCAATGAAAATCGTTATTATCGGTGCTTCGTTTGCTGGTGTGAGCGCAGCGATTGAAGCGCGAAACTTATATCCAGAAGCTGAGATAACGCTAATCGAAGCTCAAGACAAAATTGGCTATATTCCGAGTGGCTTAAATATGCTTTTAAATGGTGATTTACCCAGTTTAGATGAATCATTTTTTATGAGTGAAGAATTTTTATATGAACAAGATATTCAACTCCAGCTAGGAACTCGAGTTATTAGTGTTTTTACTCATGAGAAAAAGTTAGTTACAGCCCATATGCGCTACCAACGATCCGTTAATTATGATGTTTTAATTCTAGCGATGGGTTCAAGGCAAGCCGACCAATTATCATGTACACTCAACAGCACACAAATTATTACGACTAAAGACTATGTAAGTTCTGCCCATGCGCGTCGTGTTGTTGAATCTGCGCAAAATCTTGCCATTATTGGTGGTGGACAAATTGCCGTTGAAACCACAGATGCTTTAGTTGGCGTTAACAAGCAAGTAACCATTATCGAAATGCGTGACCAGTTATTACATAACTATTTTGATGCCGATTTTGTCCAAGATATCCAAAGCATCATCGAGTTTACAGGCACCGAGATTTATTTAGACGAAGAAGTTCAAGCGATTGAAGCAAACCCATTGAAAGTCACGACTGATAAGCAGGAATTTTTTCCGGATGCGATTTTACTTGCAACAAGTCTAATCCCTAATTCGGAATTAGTAAAAGATATCGTTGAATTAAACGAAGATGGTACGATTAAAGTTGATGCGTACTTAGAAACTTCCGTTGAAGGGATTTTCGCAGTTGGAGATTTGATTCAAACACCTTTTAGCAAAGGAGACCATACAGAATTTGTTGCTTTGATTAATAACGCTGTGCGTTCAGGTCAAATTGCGGCATTTAATCTACAAGAAAAAAATGTGAAGCAATCACATTCAGTCCGCGTTATGGGAACTCAAGTATTTAATCATTATATATCCAGTGTAGGCTATACTTTCCAGCAAGCTAAAGAGCGGTTTAATCCTGTGGAAATCACTGTTCAAGTGCCCTACACTTTGGACGACGAGACTCCCGTCATTTTAAAAATGATCGTTGAAAAAGACTCTGGACTTATTTTAGGTGCACAATTCCGTTCACGCGCCAATATCCTAGCTTACACTAACTTGATGGCGCTAGCTATTCAAGATGGGCTAACCGACTTGGACTTAGCTTTTAGAGACCGACTTTACTACCCACGCGACATTTCATTGAATACAGTCATTTATGATGCTGCCTTGGCATGTTACCGAAAGCGCCTTTTCCCACATTTATTCCCTGAAACCTTGGATACACAAGAAGAAATCATTGAAGAGACCATAAAAACAGCCTTCAATGCTAAAAATCATATGGAAAAAAGCACCGTTCAAATGATCTCCACCGTTTCAGACTTTAAACTCCCTAAAAATAAATAACGCTGCAAAAACAAACAAGCATAAGAAACTCGAAAATAGAGATTCTTATGCTTGTTTTATTTGTATAAAAACACTAAATCGACTGACTAAGCTTAATTCAATTCGTAAACCACATCGAAGCGGTCAGATTCAGCATCAATTTGAGCTTTATTTCCAATCACCGCAATTGTACTGTCTTCTAAAACAGCTTGGTAATCAGATGCTTTCGCATTAATTTCCTCCATTGAAGTAGCAATAACTTCTTCTTTCAAACGTTGTAAGTCTTCAATCGTTTGACCTGTCATCTCTCTTAAGAATGCGATATAACCTTTGTCATAAGCAGACAGAGGTTGATCGAGCTCGTTAATCGTTCCGATAACGATTTTAGTCAACTCATGGTCCGTTAAATCGATATTCGATAGGAAATCAGGTGTTTTTAAGAAACTATCGATTGTTTTACCAATATTTGGATCACGATAGGAACTCAGACTAAAATTACCTGTTCGCGATAAACTATGTTGCGCCCCGTATGCCCCACCCATTACACGAATGGTATTCCATAAATAATCGTAGCGTAATAATGTTGTGATGACATTGGTTGAACCTTCATAAGCTATCCGACCGTCAGTCTTCGCAGCTAATCCAACATAGTTCACATCTTGCGCAGTTGTAAATGCTTCTTTTTGTTTTGTTCCTGGTTTATAGGCAACTTTTTGGGCTAACTCAACATGTTCTAAACCGTTAAAAGCTTCTACAAGCAAGCCTTTATTGACTTGGTAACGTTCCTTCGAGCCAATCATCAACACATTAAAGCGTTCAGCGTTTGCTAATGACGCAAGATTTTGCTTCAATTCCCCAATAAATACCTCTGCTTTGTCTTCACGCATCCATTGACGGACTTGTTTCAAGTAGTTATAGTAATCAATTCCTGAGGTTTGCTCACTTAATTTAACTGTTGCTGATAACTGACTTAAAGCACGTTGGCTCGCTAGTGCATGAGAAGAACGCTCTATTCTACGTTGGAAACCTGCAATATAGCTTTGAACCAACTTCAAGATTTCATTTTCATCATCTAATTTTGTATTCCATAAAATTTCTGACATTAATTCAATCAATTTTTCAAATGAATTTTCTAGCGCTTTTCCTTTTAGGACAAAGAATGGTTTTACTTCCCCATCTTTTGTTTCAAAAATAGATACATGTCCATTTATACCACCTGTATGCGTATCAATTTCTGTTTGTAGTTCTGCAGCAGAGTAGTTTTCTGTATCCAAATTACCTAACAAATGACTCAACACAGATAAGTTCGCAAACGATTCAGCTGGCAAATCTGATAGATCCAAATAATAATTTAAATAATCAATTCCAGACGTAAACTCATCCGCATGATAGAAGGTTATTCCACCCTCTTTTTCAACTGAAGCAATTGGTTGCTGGTGAACTTCAGCAGAGAGATCTTTTCGTGTTAAAGTTGGTATTTTAGCTAAATTCTCAGCCGTATCCGGTGTTTCTTGGCGTTTAATTAATGTTTGTGTATCTTTAACTAAATTAAGCAAATCTTTTTCACTCAAAGTATTTTTATATGATTGTAATTTAGCATTTAATTCACTTTCTAAACGGTCGTTTTTACCTGGCTCTGCCGATAATGCAATACTAATTCGGTAATCATTATTGATTAATTTTTCTTCAATTAATTTTTCAAAATAGCCATTTACAGCTAACGAACGTATTTTTTCAATGCGGTCGGAAAAATCGATTAATGAATAAGGAGATAAGCCATATGACCAAGTAGAAAATGCTTTAATCGCATTAATTACACCACGTGGTTCACTCTCTGTAATGGTACTTTCACGTAATTCAAAAGCAACTGAATTTAATGAAGCTTCAATTAACTCTTTTGGGATACCATTTTTTACTAAGTCACTTAAAGTTGATACCACAACTTCTTTAAAGTCATTCAAGCGATCCACATTGGTATTTTTTGCATTCATCACAAAAGCATTCGGATATCCAATTTCTGAAAAACCACCTGAAATAGCTTCACCAATTTCTGCTTCTAATAAGGCTTTCTTCAATGGCGCTTGATTGTTCCCAAATAAGATTTCAGATAAAACTTCCAGACCAAAATTATCTAAATCATCTTCAACGGTTGTCACATGCCATGCTAAAGATAAATAATCTTTACCGCTAGGATCATCTCCATCAGCAATCGAATAAGTGTCATTTATTTCGGTCACTTCAGGTTTTTTAATCTCGATCTTTAATGAAATTTCTTCTGAAGCCTTTTCTTTCTTATCAAAATATTCAGCTAAAGCATTGAATGCTAAATCTTGATTGAAGTCTCCGTAAAATACAGTTAATGAATTGCTTGGATGGTAGTATTTATTATGAAATTCAATAAATTCTTCTTGAGTTAATGTAGGTATTGCAGAAGGTAGACCACCAGATTCATTTTCATAAAAACTATCACGGTATAATTGCTGTTTCATATGGTTAAAGACAGCACGTTCAGGTGAACCCATTGCACCTTTCATTTCATTATAGACAACCCCTTTATAAATCAAGTCGTCTTCAATATGCTCTAAGTGATAATGCCATCCTTCTTGAGCTAAAATTTGTGGATTTTCCAGTAAATTCGGCTGGAAAACAGCATCTAAATAAACACTGACTAAATTTTGAAAATCAGTATGATTTGTTGAAGCCACTGGATACATGGTTTGATCGGGATAAGTCATCGCGTTCGCAAAGGTATTTAATGAGCCTTTAATCACTTCCACAAAAGGTTCTTTGCTGGGATATTTATTTGAACCGTTCAAGACTGAATGTTCAATAATATGGGCAATCCCGTTATCATTGTAAGGTGGTGTTCTAAAAGCGATTGTAAAAGCCTTATTAGGATCGTCATTTTCAATAAATAAAACTTTCGCCCCAGTTTCTAAATGCTCATATATTTCGCCATTTGACTGAATATCTTTAAATTCATGTGTATCAATTAATTTGAAAGTCATAATTTCCTCCTTATTTTAGCTACAATATAGATATTCTATCATAGTTTACAAATTAAAGATAAAACAAAAGACATTAAAACTAATTAGAACTTTTCAAATAATTATCAATTTTTTCTCACGGTCCCATATACAGATTCTTACCGTATTTTCAAGACATAAAAGGGCTTACATGTTATATTTTATATGTAAGATAAATAAAGGGGGTATTAGCATGGTAGCTGTAGAAATCTTATCAAAACCATCAAATATAAATGAAAATGCGCAAACTGCAATTATTGAAAACTGGCATGGTCTTTACCGTCGTGACTCTCGTTTCCTATATACTGAAGCCACTTTGATTATACCGAAGAAAAATACTAAATCGAATAAGAAATAGATTATCGTTGCTCCTTTTATCCCAAACAAATTAACACACTTCCTGCCAATCACGTATGTGATTGGTTTTTTGTTATATAGTTTTATTATGAAAGCGAATTATTATCATTTATTTCGAATTTGAACTTTACTTACATTCAAACCTTCATTATAATTTAAAAGTACGCTATTATTATTATTTTTCTAAAGGAGATTATCAATGAAAAAATTTATTGATGTTGTTAAAAATCGTCGTTCAATCTATGCAATCGGTAAAGAAAGCGAATATTCGATTGAACAAATCGTTGAAAGACTTCGTGAAGTACAAAATCACGTGCCAACAGCTTTTAACTCACAAACTTCACGTTTAGTGGTTTTATCTGGTGAAGCAAATGAGAAATTCTGGGAATTAATTTATACCGTTCAAAAAGATGTACTCAGCCAAGATATGTGGGATTATATGTCACCAGTTATCGTTGGTGCTAAAGAAGGTCTTGGTACGGTATTATTCTTTGAAGATCGTGAAGCTGTTGCGACAATGCCAACTCAAGGTCAACGTACTGAAGCTTACAAACAAAATAACTCAGCTAATGCTCAATACGCTACTTGGTTAGCGCTAGCAGAAATGAACTTAGGTGGATCACTACAACACTTTAACATTGGTTACGAACAAGGATTTGATAGTGCTGTTCGTGAAATGTTTGACTTACCGAATTCATTTGAAATGATTGCTCAAATTCCATTCGGATCAATCGTTCAACCTGCAGCTGAAAAAGAAGTCATTGCAGGTGAAGAAAAAGTTCGTTTAATTAAATAATTTATTTATTCTAACCGCTGAATAGTGTTTTGCACTATTTGGCGTTTTTTGATAAAAAAAATGAGTCACTTTATTATTGAGTGACTCACTTTTTATATTTATTTTATTTTTTTTCGACTACTTTTGAATTGTTGTTCATCTCATTTCGTTTTTTTTCTTCATTACGCTTTGCAATGTAGTTAGTTAATATCGGTGTACAAAGGATAAAATCTTGGTTGATACTTTTAAAAGTTTTTGCAAATACGGATTCTTGTGTTTTATTATTTGATAGATATTGCCACAATTGAATTGCCCTCTCCACAGCTTGATACACTGTCTCTTCTCCAGATTGTAGCAATATAGTATTAAAATCAAAATCCAAAGCAATTTTATTCGTAATCACATCTCCTATAATATACTGATAGCCTTATTCCTTTAAATTTTTTAGTAATAACTGGACTTCTTCTTTGCTATCAATCATAAATAGATCTATATCCCAGTCTAATAAATCAATGATTGCTTTAGCACCTTTAATAATATTCGAAAAACCTATTAGTGTTGTCTTTTGTTTACGGTCTTGAGCAATGGACATGGATTGTATAAAATCAAAACTTGATAATCCCATATCGATGACAGGAATTGAAACGACTTTTTCAATTTGTTGAGCTGTCCTTCCACGGCTAATTACGATATCATATCCTGCTTTTTCAGCTTCAACACCTATTTTAGCTCCTTGTTCTAAGTCACCAACTGCATAATCAATATGAAGTTGCGGAAATTTTTTGATTGTTTGTTTAATGGGTACTTCCATGGCGGAATAAGGTGCAATAATATATAGTTTCATCGTCTTACCTACTTTATCTCAATGTTACACTTATTGTATCAAAATTATTCAGTTTAACCACTGATGACTTTTCGCAATATTCACCGCATCAATTCTAGACTGCGCTCCCGTCTTACTCAATATGGACGAGATATAATTTCTAACAGTACCAGCCGTTAAAAATAATTTTTCTGAAATGGCTTGGGTACTTAAACCATTCGCTATTTCTTCCAACACGGTAATTTCCCGTTCAGTCAGTGGATTAACTTCTGGTCGCAACATATGCCGAACCAATTCAGCCGCATAAATCGTATCCCCTTCAAAAATATTGTGAGTCGATTGAATAAGCCGATCCGTCGGATTGTCTTTAAGTAGATAGCCATCTACTTCAACTTTAACAGCCCGTTCAAAATATTCCTGCCTAGCAAAGGTCGTTAAAATAATTATTTTACCCTCGAATTGAATACTACGTAAACCTTCAGCAATTTCGATACCCGTCATGCCTGGCATTTCAATATCCAAGATAACCAGATCGGGTTTTAATAGTTTGATTTGTTGAAAAGCTGTCTCACCATCTAAGGCTGAACCAATCACTTCTAAATCATCTTCTAAATTTAAAATGGATGTTAAAGCAGTGTTTAACATTTCCTGATCTTCAGCAATGAATATTTTTATCATTGTAAAAACTCCTAAAAGATATTTATTTTAATCACATCCAGATTAAAGTGTATTTTTATCTAGTTGTGTCATCATATGTGCCACTTAGGCCAATGTCTATTAAATATAAGTGGGGCCTCATTTCTCACTAAGGATATTTTCTATCAAAAGTGGCTCAGTTTTCAATTGTCATAGTGGCTCAGTTTTAAGTTAACATCTACACCCTTGCCCGATTGACTCTATTCGGGCACCGAGGCTTTTCCCCGTGACCGATTAGCTCTATTCGGACACTGTGATTTTTCCACATGACCGATTAGCCCTATTCGGGCACCGAGATTTTTCCACATGACCGATTAGCTCCATTCGGGCACTGAGGGGTAAAGCGAAAGTGACAGGACATCCCCTCAATTTCCACTTACGAATAAATCTTAATCAGACATACTAACACTCCTAATATGTCTATTTCTATCATAATCAGACATACTAACGCCTGCAATATGTCTAATTAGGTGAGCAGGAAACGAAAAGCCGTCCCGTAACTTCCCACTCACCCAAGGTGCTCTCCCCATGGCTAATCTAACAGATATAACTAAAAGCTGTCACTGCCTTATACTACCTACTTACATAAATATGTATTCTTCGTTTTAATCATTTCTAGTAATTGGCAACTGAATCGTAATCGTAGTTCCATGGTGCCTGGATAAAATAAATTCACCACTGGCGGAACGCACACGATTTTCAATCCCATGTATACCAAAACCTTGATGCCTTTGATTTTTCAAACCGACACCATTATCTTGTAGCATAAATTGATAGTAACTAGAAAACTTCTCGAAACGATAGGTCGCTTTACTTGCTTGACTGTGACGGATAATATTTGTGGTCCCCTCTTTAATAACAGCCGCAATAATATATTGTATCTCAATCGGCCAATTGACTGATTCTGCTTCACCATTAATGACAATCGCAATGTCCTTCGCCTTCAACACATGCGAGGCTTCAATTAAAGCCGTCGCAATCGTCCGTTCATTTAAATTAGCTATAATTTCACGAACTAGATTCAAATTTGCACGGGACATTTCGGCAATATCCTTAAGCTCTTGCATTGCAGCTTCGGGTTGCTTATCAACCAACTTCGCTGCAAGTTCAGCTTTTACGGCCATCGTTGAATAAGACTGACCCATCGTATCGTGCAAATCCTGTGCAATCCGATCACGCTCACCTTGCTTAATAATCGTCATTAACCGCTTATTATCTGCATCCAATTGTTCGACACGCATCTGCTCATTATAAATCGTCCGCGCCATAATCGGTGAAAAGTACACAAAAGCCAGACCTATAACAATCGTAAGCCAAATATCAGCGATTTCATTTAAATTCGTTATAAGTGAAATAGCGGAACTGACCGTAACCAGCACATAATAGATCGTCAAATATTGCAGAAAAGTCTTTTTACTTATCGTCCAAAAACTAAACAACCAAGCCGGATAAATGAACAAACTAGCATAGCCATTGTATATCGTAAAGGCACACCCTATCGCCAATAGACTATAAAACGTTACTTTCGTTTGTCTTTCTTCATAAAACCCTAATAAATACCACCGAATAAATAACGCCAATAAAACCAACATCAACCAATCTAAAGGTTTTGCAAAAGGATACATCGCCATTAACAGAGGAATTAAGTAAATTAGAAAAACAAACGGGATAAGCCCTACATTTTGACCAAACTCACTATTTTTAAACCGTCTATATAGATTCAGCATGTGTCACCTCAATTCCTACTCACACTATATTAACTGTGCTTCTTTTTTCAAGACTAATTGTAACACAAAGACGATGGCAGCAAGTACTATAGTCCAAATTAGTACACCTAATAACATATCCCAAGCAATAACTTGTTCATGAATCCATTGTCGATTCATTTGCGCAATATGATACGATAACAAACCTCGTCCAAAAGTTTGTAAAATGCCAGGCATAAATTCAAGCGGCCACCACAAGCCCCCTAAAATAGCTAAGGGAAAAGTGATAATATTCCCAATGATATTCACTGCCGTAGGTGAACCACCATAGGATACTAAAACCCCAATTAAGCCAAAAGGCAACATCCCAATCAAATTGATCAATAGCGTCCCCAGCCATTGGGCTGGTGTTAAACTAACTTGATTAACCATCAAAGCCGTGATTCCCAATAACAACATCAGAATCAAAATGAATGGAATATACACCAAGATAACACTGACCGTATATTGCCACTTTGGAGTCGGACTCAGCTCAACAAACAAATCAAAATGATTCATATGATCGACCAATAAAGCATTAGCCACCGTAAGAATCGACGTCATTAACACACCGTAAACCAACATCGAAATCAGATAATCCTTCTGCCATACCACTAACAGCTCCGCCGGCATCGGCGTCGTAAAAACACTTGAATATAAAACATAGAAAAATATCGGAAAAATCAAAGTAAATATCACTGACCGTTTATTCCGCAGTAAGAGTCGCTTGATATTTATTTGAAGTTGAACTTTAAAGGGGTTCATAATGATCATCCTTTCGACTGAAATGTCTGAATAAAATTTCTAACGGTGTTTGTTGAATTTGTAGGTCTTGAATATCATCTAAAAGAGGCACGAGCTGCTTCACCACTTGATTCACTTCTTGGGTGATAATGGTGTAGTAGTTAGCTTGTTGATACAGCTGCACTACAGGTTGAATGCTTTGGAAATGATCAATCGGTAATGAACTTCTAAATTCTAGTGTCCCTTCACCTTGAATTTTTCTTAAATCATTCATACTGCCATCGAATGCAATCAGACCGTCTTGAAGAATCAAAATTCGTGTCGCAATATCTTCTAAATCGGCTAGCTGATGGCTAGTGATGATGATGGTTTTGCCACTATCCTTCAAGTTCGCAATTGTTTGCCACAAGCGATATCTCGCCCGACTATCCATATTGGCCGTCGGTTCATCTAAAAAGATAATATCGGGATTGCCAACTAAAGCTAACGCAAAACTTAGCCGTCTTTGTTGCCCACCTGAAAGCTTAGACATCCGTAAGTTTTCTTGTTCTGATAGTTGGGCAATTTCCATTATTTCTTTATAGCTGAGAGGGTTTTTATAATAGCTCCGACTTAACTCAATGACTTCCTTGACGCTTAAACGAGCAATAATAATATTATTTTGCAACATTATACCTGTCCGGTTTTTCTCGTCACGCTTGTTATATTGATTATTAAATAACTCAACTTTCCCATTACTTGGTGTGATGATGTCGTTAATAATGTTGATTAAAGTAGATTTCCCTGCCCCATTCTCACCTAAAAGAGCAATAATTTCTCCTTCATTGACTTCAAAATCTACCCCTTTAAGGACTGCTTTCTTTTTAAAGGACTTTTCAATATTTTGAACTTTTATCATCGCTTGACTCATTTTTATCACTCCTTTAGCTATATTCTATATCTATTGAGAGCGTTCAAACAGACACAACTAACATGACTTTATATGATAAATGTCATGGGTGGCAACTTTTAAATATATAGGCAAAAAACCACCCTTACCCAACAAAAAGTTGGATAAAGGTGGCTTCGTATCAAATTAAATATCTAGTTTTCTTGTTCCCAATGTTTTTACCATTTCAGGGTCACGATGAGAGAAGAAAAGACTTTCTTTTTCATCTAATTTGGCAATTTCTGCTAGATCATTTTCACTAAGTTCAAAGTCAAAAACATTAAAGTTTTCTTCCATTCTTTCCTTGCGAACAGATTTTGGAATAACAACTATGCCTCGTTGAATTAACCAACGTAAAACAACTTGAGCAACTGTTTTGTTATATTGCTGACCAATCGCTGCCAAAGTTTCATTTTGGAATAAGTTATTTTTTCCTTCTGCAAATGGACCCCACGATTCAATTTGCACACCCTGCTCTTGCATAAAAGCTGCATTAGCCACTTGCTGATGGAACGGATGTGTCTCAACTTGGTTGACCGCTGGCACGACTTCATTATGAACAATTAAATCCATTAAACGGTCCTCTTGGAAATTGCTGACCCCTATGGCTCTAACTTTCCCTTCGCGGTACAAATCCTCTATCGCCCGCCACGAACCATGCACATCTCCGTATGGCTGATGAATCAAATACAAATCAAGATAATCCAATTGCAGACGTTTGAGCGCTTTTGCAAAGGCTGCTTTTGTTTTATCATAACCTGTATCTTGAACCCAAAGCTTCGTCGTAATAAATATCTCTGCTCTATCAACACCACTATCTTTAATGGCACGACCAACGGACTCTTCATTTTGATAAGACGCAGCCGTATCAATTAAGCGATAACCGGAATCAATTGCCTGACGTACTGCCTGATAAGTCTCTTCGCCATCAGGTATTTGAAATACCCCAAAACCTAAAATTGGCATTTCAACGCCATTGTTTAAAGTTACATATTGCATCGTTAGATTACCTCCATTATATTGTTTAACCATTATCTATTATGAAGCAAAAGCTTACTTGTATGGTAGCCCATTCCATTCAATTCCTTGCCTAATCTTCTCAAATTTATTTACTTGAATAAATAGTGCATTATAATATAGAGGGGATATTTATTAGAGGGGGTTAAAAGATGACTTTGCAAAAACAAATCGCGGTGTTGGTGGAGAATAGAACTGGAACTGATGGGTCATTTTCGACTGCCATTCCTTCTCTGTCGTTGACGCGTGTGTCTCAAATAACAGTTCCCACGCATGGGGTCTACAAAACGTCCTTATGTGTGATTGTCCAAGGCGAAAAAGAAGTTCTGTTGGGTACAGATACCTATCGCTATAACTCAGATAATTATTTGGTGGCATCGGTTGACTTACCTGCTGTGGTTCAAGTAACAAAAGCTTCCATTAAACAACCCTATTTAGGTGTGGTTATTGAAATTCAGCCGCAAGAGATTTTCGATTTGTTGCGTGAAATGCCGGATGTAACAAAGCAAAAATCGGTCAAGAATAGAGGTTTGTTTGTAAGTCCACTTCAAAATCCTTTACTTGACGCTGTTAATCGTTATGTTCGTTTATTGGATACACCAGAAGATATCCTTTTATTAGGTCCTTTAATAAAAAAAGAAATCATTTATCGGTTATTGCAGGCGGAAAATGGCGATCGGTTGAAACAATTAGCCGTAGAAGGAAGCGCTACAGAGCAAATTACTCAGGTTATTCAGCATATTATGCAAAATTATGATCAGCCTCTTAAAATTGAAAGTTTGGCTAATGAAGCTAATTTAAGTGTGTCGACCTTATATAGGTATTTCAAAGAAGTAACCACCATGAGCCCTATCCAATTTCAAAAACAAATGCGTCTGCATGAAGCCCGTGGTTTGTTGTTGACGGAAGCAGTCAATGCGGCTGATGTAGCATACCGTGTGGGCTATGAAAGCCCATCACAATTTAGCCGTGAGTATGCACGCTTGTTTGGAAGACCACCTAAAGAAGATGTTAAATTTTTGGAGCAAAGATTGTAGCGGTGAGTGTTTTTAATGATGGGATAGCCATTTATAGTCTGATTAGCACTTAATTAGATAGTTGGCGGAGTGTTTAATGTCAGTTTAGTACCTAAATAGACGAAAGTGGTGGGCTAATTCGTCTGATTGTCAGCTGATTAGACGAAAGTGACCTGCTAATCCGTCCGATTGCCAGCTGATTAGACGAAAGTGACCTGCTAATCCGTCCGATTGCCAGCTGATTAGACGAAAGTGGCGGGCTAATCACGAGCAAACTGTCTGATTGCCAGCTGATTAGACGAAAGTGACCTGCTAATCCGTCTCATTGCCAGCTGATTAGACGAAAGTGACGTGCTAATCCGTCTAATTGCCATTTGATTAGACGAAAGTGGCGGGCTAATTCGTCTGATTGCCAGCTGATTAGACGAAAGTGGCGGGCTAATTCGTCTGATTGACAGCTGATTAGACGAAAGTGGCGGGCTAATTCGTCTGATTGCCAACTGGTTAGACGAAAGTGACAATCTAATCCGTCTGATTGCCAACTGATTAGACGAAAGTGACGGGCTAATCCGTCTCATTGCCAGCTGATTAGACGAAAGTGACGGGCTAATCCGTCTAATTGCCAGCTGATTAGACGAAAGTGGCGGGCTAATTCGTCTGATTGTCAGCTGATTAGACGAAAGTGGCGGGCTAATTCGTCTGATTGACAGCTGATTAGACGAAAGTGGCGGGCTAATTCGTCTGATTGACAGCTGATTAGACGAAAGTGGCGGGCTAATCCGTCTAATTGCCAGCTAAATAGACAGTTGACAAGTCTCTATTTGTCTAATTACCACCTAAATAGACGAACGACAGCGGTGGAAATGTCTATTACAAGCAAAAAGCCGTTATAAGCGTCGTAAAACAACACTTATAGCGGCTTCCATGTTTACTTTTTAATACACCAGGACGGACTCGAACCATCATCTTCAGCTTAGGAGGCCGGTGCTCTATCCCGTTGAGCTACAGGTGCGTAACGGAATAATTTTAGCGCAATTCCTCTTAGCATGCAAGAAATAATCGATTTACCAATTATCTGAATCAATGGGATTGGTGGGTAATAAATCAAAGAGATGCCATAAAATGCCAAAATTATCACTAGGCCCAAAATCGGCACTATTTACACGAATTATCTGATCTTGTTCATCGCGAACAAAGACAGATAGACCAGGTTGGTAGTCGGTATTATTTTTAAGAAAGTCCATATCGTCAGCAAAGCTATTTTCACTAACCGAAACCATTGGCATGGTCCAACCACGTTGCTTTCTAAATTCAGTTTGAACTTCAGGAACATCAGGTGTTGATAGGACGATACTAGCATGACGTTGAACAACAGGAGCTACACCATTTAAGCCATCTGCCCAAGCGGTACAATATTGACAGTGTTTACCCATATTATGAATGACGATTAATGCCTTATGGTCTCCAAATAAATCTAGTATGTGACAGGCTGATTATCAAATATTTTAAACAGTTAATTGTCTACGACTTCATCAGGAATTTGCGCACGTAATTGACTTAACTTTTCGTAATTACGAAACCTCTCCATCTCCAACGCATGAATTTCTTTTCTTACATCTCCCATCTTTATCACACCTTTATATTTTTCTACCTTCAATGTAACAAAAAATGTCCGTGATTTATAATGATTCAACTTCCTCATCAATAAACATCTCAATATTCTTCCGCATCATCGTAATATGCAACCAAACGGGAAAACTAACCAATACTAATAAAATAACTAAACCTAAAAATTGGTAAGTATACATAATTAAGAGATACATCAAAACAGGAATCCAAAAAGTTTTATATAACGTCCAAACATTAAAATAAAAAGCTAATTGAAAGACTTTTAAAAGATTGATGTCAGGATAAAAGATAAAGGCAACATAACAATTAATATTATAAGTAAACAGAAATAAAATAAATAACCAGATTAAATAATAAGTAACCATCGATGAACCAATATTTAGCTGACTAATCGTTTGGACAAAAAAGATGGAAATAATATTAAAGAATAAGAACGGAATGCTATTAAAAAGCGCATCTTTATAATAATGTTTATAAGCTTTAAATACATGCACATCTTTATAATAAATAACTTTAACCAAAGCGGTTATTGCTGGACCAATCGTTACAATCGGTAGACTACCAATGATGGTAAATAGATTAAGTAGCATCAAACGATATAAACCTACACAAAATTGGTAAAATTTTGAATCTTGACTGAACATGTAAACTCTCCTTAGCTATAAACTAAAACAACGATTCAAAAAATAGAATCGTTGTTTTATTAAAATTTAATTCAACTTATTCGCTGATAGAATAGCTGTCACCTAAACGTTCTAAGTTTTCAGCAATTTTATTATTACGGAATTCTACAAGTTGTGAATAACCGTAGTTGTCACGACTTGCTAAATAGTTATCCCAAACAACACGTCCTTCTTCAGCTGAACCAGCTTGAAGGAATGCAGCTAATGCTTGTACTCTAGCGGTATTTAATTGAACTAGATTACGTTGTTCAGAACCTGTTTTTGGATCTAAGTCTTCTAATTCGAAACGTGGAGCTGTATATGGATTATAATGCTCAACCATTTGACGAATTGAAGTTGCTGGGACTTGTCCCATTTCCATCGCATAATTATCGTTCAATGTAAACCAGTAGTTACCTACCCCTACTTCTTGGTCAAAAGTAGCAATATCAGAGTTACGTAATGCTTCTGTCTCTTCAGTAAAGACTGCTTGTCCATCAATTAATTCATATGTTTCGCCTTCAATACCAAAGGTTGCAACCATTGTACCATATTCACTTGTTAAATAAGTTAATAACTCCATCGCTTTTTGTGGTTCATCCGTGCTTGTTGTAATGAATGTTTGAGTCCAACCACCGATACCGCCACCATTAAAGACTGGATCGTCACCATTTGAATTTCTAGGTCCGTCAATCGCAATATATGTTTGTTCTGCATTACGTGCATTATTAGTTGACATAAATTCATTCAAACCTTTAGTGTTTGTATGTAAGTATGCAAAGTAGCGACCTTGTGTCATTTTTTCTTTCATTGTATTGTCATTGTCAGAGAATTGGTCAGGACTCATTAAGCCTTCGCTATAAGCTTGGCGGAATGTTTCTAACCAGGTGATATATTCTTCATCACTATCACGGTCATAATATTGTCCGTCTACAGTTGTTGGAATGCGAAGGAAGTCTTGTAAAATACCACCTAAAGCACCGTCACCACCACCAGACATATCTAAAGCTGTACTTGCGAATGCAACTAATGGCGTTCCATCATCAGATGTTGGCATATATTCAACTGCATCACGTAAAGCTTGTAAGAATCCTTCTGGCGTTGTCATATCTGGACTACCGATTGCTTCGTAAATATCTTGACGTACAATAAATACCTGGTCTGCTTGAACATTACCTGCTTCATAGTCTTCTACAGTTGTAGAGAAACTTGGATAACCATAAATATTTCCATCTTCAAGGGTATACCAGTTAATTGTTTCTGATTTAGCTGCTTCTTCTAAGAAGTAAGGATCATATTTTTCAGCTAAGATATTTAATGGGATTGCATAAGCAGAAGCTTCGGCAGCAACTGGCAAGTTTTTGTCAAAAGTCATCAGGTCTGGCAAATCTCCACCAGCTAACATGGTGTTAAGATTTTCATCATTCCCTGGAATGAATGTAACATCAATATTCATATCTTCTTTAATTTTACGGCTAACAACATCAATACCCCAATCAGAACGTGCATACCAATCAAAGTTCACATACCATGTCAATTCAGCTGGATAGTCTGTATCACTTTGCCAACTTGGTACCGTTGGATCTGGTTCAAAACGTGCCTCTGGTAAATCATAATCTTGAGCTGATACAGCAGGTACAAATGAGCCTAAACCTAATGATGCCGCAGCTAATAATGCTGCCGATAACATTTTCACTTTTTTAAATGCCATTTTTTATTAAACTCCTTTATATAAATATTATTCCTTGATTGAACCTAAAGTTAAACCTTGAACAAAATACTTTTGTAAGAACGGATAGATAATAACCACGGGAACAGTAGTAACAACCATAGTGGCAAGTTGCAAGGATTGTGATGTTGTATTACGGACAACATTCGTACCTAAGGCAACGTTTGGCGACAGATTCTCGGAAACAATGCGAAATAGCAACATTTGCAGTGGATAAAGTTCACGATTATCCACATAGATATTAGCAACCATGTAATCATTCCACTGATAGACGCCGTGGAATAAGGCGATTGTAGCTAAAACTGGCAGAGATAGAGGGAGAATAATCTTATAGAAAATCACTAGGGGATTCGCTCCATCCATCATGGCTGATTCTTCAAGTGAATCAGGTATACTTCTAAAGAAGTTCATCATAATAACCATATCGTAAAATGAAAATGCTACGGGTAAAATATATACCCAGAAATTATTTAATAGACCAATTTCTTTAAATAATAGGAAGTTTGGAATCATCCCACCATTAACGTACATGGCAATAATTCCCATATTAATATATAGTCTACGCCCTGTTAAATCACGCTTCGACATACCGTAAGCGACGATGGCTGTAACAGCCGTATGCACAATCACTCCAATCAGCGTTTTAGCAATCGAAATAACAAAGGCACGGTAAATCGCTGGATCTTCAAAAACCGTATAATAACTTTCTAATGAAAATTCTCTCGGCCAAAAATAAATACCACCTCTTACCGCATCGGTTGCATCATTAAAGGACAATGCCACAATATTCCAAAGTGGAATGGCAATAATCGCTACGAAGAAAATCATAAATACTATATTTAAGAGGTTGAATATTTTATTATCTTTGAATCTACGTTTCATATTAATCCCCCTCTAAAATACAGACTCATCACTGATTTTCTTGGTTAAATAATTCGCCAAGACAATTAAAATCAATGAAATAACTGAGACAAACAATC
Source organism: Fundicoccus sp. Sow4_H7 (assembly GCF_052115865.1). Lineage (NCBI taxonomy): Bacteria > Bacillati > Bacillota > Bacilli > Lactobacillales > Aerococcaceae > Fundicoccus > Fundicoccus sp. Sow4_H7. The sequence goes on from NZ_JBQKME010000007.1 coordinate 28,736, forward strand.
CAATCGCCGTTGCATAAGAGAAGTCACCTAGACGAATACCCATTCGGTAAACATAGGAATTGATAACTTCTGATGCTTGGAAGTTAACCGGGTTTTGTAGAACGAGTGTTTGATCCAAATTAGATCCTAACAAGCCACCAACTGATAAAATAAGTGTTAAGGCGATAATATGTCTAATTGAAGGAATCGTAATATGAATAATTTCATCCCATTTAGTCGCACCATCAATTTTTGCGGCTTCATATAAAGCTGGGTTTATACCTGTCATAGCAGCGATATATAAAATCGTGTTCCAGCCAATTTCTTTCCAAATATCTGAAATAACAGCAATGGCCCAATATTTATTTGGGTCAGTTAAAAAACGAATCGGTTGGTCGATTAGATTTAAGTCCATTAATAAGCTATTCACTAAGCCATTTTCAGATAACCAAGTAATGAACATCCCACCTAAAATAACCCAAGATAAGAAGTGAGGTAAGTAAGAAACAGTTTGAACCACTTTTTTCATTCGTAAAAAAACGATTTCATTTATCAAAACTGCTAATAAGATTGCTCCCGGAAATCCTATAATTAATTTCAAAAAACTAATCCCGAGCGTATTTTTCATAACATTGTAAAACATCGGATCTCTTAAGAATTCTCTAAACCAATCCAAGCCTACCCATGGTGCATCTCCGATCGATCTCAATACTGAATAATCTTTAAAAGCGATAATAATACCATACATCGGAATAAAATTGAAAATTATCATTAAGATAATCCCAGGCCATACCATTAATTGGTAAATACTTTGATTTTTTATTTTATCCCAGCTGGATCGCCGTTTTTTAATTGTTTGTTCTGCCATCAGTCTGTCCTTTCCGTTAGGGTTTAAATGATACTCCTTGAAGACTCTCTTACAATTAATTTTCCAGGCAACTCAATGGTTTGCCCTTGTGTCTTACCTTCAATTAATTTGATTAGATGATCCACTACTAGCTCACCTTGCAAATTAACTGGATTATAAATCGTGGTTAAGCCTGGTTTAAAATATTGTAGATGTTCCATATCGTCGAATCCCACAACACTAATATCTCCAGGAACGCTTCTTCCACTTTCTTGTATTGCTTGAATCACACCAATAGCACTTAAATCATTACCGGCAAATATGGCTGTAGGTAAGTCATTTTGCTTTCGTTTAAGAAAATTCCTGGTCTCAATATAGGAAATATTTTGTATGAAATTTCCTTGAATAATTAAACTTTGGTCAATTTCAATGCCAGCTTCCGTGAGTGCATCCAAGTGCCCTCGCAAACGCTCATCACTATCGTAGACACCATCAAAACTTTTAACAAATGCTATTTTCCGATGTCCAGAAGCAATTAAAAACTGCGTCATCTCCTTTCCTTTTTGATATGAATCAAATATCACACTTCCGATTGTTTCTGCTTCAATTGCCCGGTCGATAAATACCGTTTTAACACGATAATCCTTTAACATCTGGATAATTTCTTGATCAATTAAATCGACAAAACCAATCAAACCATCCATCGAATTACCTAAAATATTATTAATGAGATGCTGGCGGTCGGAAAACAGGAAAATATTAAAACTATATCCTCTTTTTCCTATTTCCCGAGCCATCACATCCGCTAAATTCGCAAAATAAGGAGCGGCTATACTTATGGTATAAAAACTGATCGTATCAGTTTGGCCTGACTTTAATTGCTTACTAATTCGGTTAGGCACATAATTTAACGACTGCGCTGCATCAATGACACGTTTTTTCGTTTTCGGTGTCACAACGGGGCTATTGTTCAATGCTTTTGACACTGTTGCTATCGAAACACCCGCTTTTTCAGCAACGTCATGAATCGTTGTTTTCCTCAATAAAAACCACTCCTTTCAATAAATATCTCTATATTATTCTGTGTATGTCCAAGTTCCTGCTAATGGTGCTAAACTGTCAAAACCAACAAATATATCAAATTTACCTGGATCCATACTGAAACTTAAGTCCGCATGCCAGTATGAAAACTCTTCTTTACCTAAGGTCAATTTACCTTGGATTGTTTCATTAGCAGCGATATTTATTTTCTTGAAATATTTTAATTCGCGCTCTGGGCGTGCGACTTCAGTCACTTTATCTTGGATATAAACTTGTAAGACTTCCGCTCCAGCAACATCAGAGTTGTTGGTCAATTGATATGAAATCTCGATGGTTGTTGAATCTACTTGCTGGATTTCTACTTGGTCAAGTTCAATTTGACTGTAGTTTAATCCAAAACCAAATGGGAACAACGGTGCGTTATCCGAATCTAAATAACGTGAGACATATTTTTGAGCATGGTTGTAAGGATTAATCCCTCTACCTGTTGATAAGTAATTGTATGACATTGGCAATTGACCGGTTGATTGTGGGAAGGTCATTGGTAATTTGGCTGAAGGATTGACTTTTCCTGATAGGACATCCGCAATCGCATTACCAGCTTCTGAACCCGGGAACCAGCTTACTAAAATAGCTTTTGTATATGGAATAATAGCTGATAAATCCATTGGACGACTGTTGATTAAAACTACAACAATATTTTGATTCCAATGATAAACATCTTTAACTAATTCAATTTGCGCTTTAGATAAGGCAATCGACGTTTTACTTGCCCCTTCTCCACCCTCATCGGATATTTCACCTAAGGCAACGATTACTTTATCACAATATTTAAGTTGGACATAGTCAATCTCACGCTCAACTAAATTTGGTTCAATACCAGCGTTTTGTAATCCTTCATGGATTGTAATTGTTTTTGAGGGATCACCAATCCAAGACCATGCCCCTAATAAATCATTGGACGCTGCTTTAGGTCCTACTAGTCCAATTCTTTCAGTATTGACATCAATTGGTAGAATCGCATCATTTTTTAATAAAACCATACTCTCGCCAGCAACTTCTCGTGTTTTTTGGCGTATTGGCGTCATATCACGGTCTAAGTTTTCATCTTTTAAGCCACGGTAAGGATCTTCAAAAAGTCCAAGTTCATTTTTTAGTTCCAACATTTTTAAAACAGAATGATCAAGCTTTTCTATTTCAACCAATCCAGATGCTACTAATTCTGGTAAAGCGTGTTGGTAAAAATCGGTGACCATGTCTATTTCTACACCTGCATCAAAGGCGCGGTATGTTGCTTCTCTTTTATCGGCAGCTACACGGTGATTCATTAATTCATTCACTGCAGCGTAGTCAGCAATTACTAATCCTTCAAAATTCATTTCATCGCGTAAAACATCTTTTAAGAGATATTTATTGGCAGTAGCGGGAATCCCACGCCAAACGTTGAACGAAGACATAACGAGTTTTACACCGGCATCAATTGCAGCTCTAAAGGCAGGTAAATGATTTTGGTAAAGGTTTAAGTCTGACATGTCAACTGTGTTATAGTCACGACCAGCTTCTGCTTCACCATAGCCGACAAAGTGTTTAACACAAGCTGCTAATGTATCTTTATCATTTAAAGAGTCACCTTGATAGCCTTCCACATAAGCGCGTGTCATTTGACTACTTAGATAAGGATCTTCACCATTACTTTCTAATACACGACCCCATCTTGAATCTCTAACTAAGTCAGCCATCGGTGAAAAAGTTAGATGGATTCCAGCACGTGTCGCTTCCAAGGCAGATAATTGGGCTGTTTCTTTTACTAATTCAGGATTAAAAGAACTTGCCAAGCCTAAAGGAATAGGGAAAATTGTTTCATAACCATGGATAACATCCGCCATAAACAACAATGGAACTTTAAGACGACTATTAGCTAAATATGTTTCTTGGATTTGGATAACATTTTCTTTAGTATGCGTCCCTAAAACTGAACCAATTTGAAAAAGTTCTTCCTTTGTCATTTCTAATTCGGTCATAGGACCTGTTACCTCACCTTGTTGTGAGAAAAACATTGGTGTGAGTTGGACAAGTTGCCCTACTTTTTCTTCTAATGTCATTTGCTCTAATAATTCTAATAATTCACTCTGCTCCACGTTTGTACCACCTTTTCTAAAAAATAAAAACGTTTTTATTTTCTGTAAAAAAATAAAATGAATCTGCTTAACTCTCGTCTTTTGGGTTAGTTTTAAAATAATTTCTTTGTTATATTGTCACAACATGATATTGTCTTAACATTAAAACCACATTGAAAACCTTAGTAAATCAACTTTTTACTAAGTAAACATTTATTTATGAATTTTAACTAACGAAATAGCCGAACTGCTTCTTCTTGAAAGAAGTATAATATAAAACGATTTCATTGTCAATAAAAACGTTTTTATTTTTTAAAGTTATTTTCTGCTCTAATTTTTTTGCGCCAAACATTTAAAAACTGTTATACTAATACTATTATTTAGACTTATATTTTTAGGAGATGTCATGAAAAAAATAATTTTATTAACGATAGGATTTATTTCATTTGGCTTAGGGGCTATAGGTGCTGTCATTCCAGTTTTACCGACCACACCTTTCCTTTTATTATCCGCTTGGGCTTTTACTCAGTCTTCTGAGCGCTTTAATCTTTGGCTTAGAGGAACAAAATTATATGACTATTATGTCGGTGACTATGAAAAAGATCGTGCCGTTCCTAGAAACAAAAAATGGCGGATTTTACTATCGACCTATACCATTATGCTTATTTCAATGTTTATCGTTCCACTTAAAGCAGTTAGAATATTTATTGCTTTATGTGGATTGATTTTCGGTTTGTTTTTATTTTTTAAAATCCCCGATCGAAAATAAATTGAAAGAAGCTCTAAGTTGACTCAATGTGGTAAGTCAGTTTAGAGCTTCTTATTTTATTTATTCAACGGTAACAGATTTGGCTAAGTTACGGGGTTTGTCAACGTCTAATCCACGGCCTAGTGAGGTGTAGTAGGCAATGAGCTGGATAACAACAGCTACAACTAAGGGAGTTAATTGTGCATGCGTTTTTGGCAAGATAAACTGATCCGATTGCTGGGCTAGATTTTGTGTACTTATGACACATGTTTTGGCACCGCGTGCTTTGACTTCTTCTAAGTTACTACGAGTATGTTTGTCCACTTTATCCTGGCTAATAATAGCAATAACTGGTGTCTCTTCTTCTATCAGGGCGATTGTTCCATGTTTTAATTCACCAGCAGCAAAGGCTTCTGTTTGAATATAAGATATTTCTTTTAATTTTAAGGCTGCTTCCATGGCAACATAGTAATCTAGAAAGCGTCCAATGTAGAAAGCATTGGGCGTTTCAAGCAAATTGTCATCGACCCATGATTTAACTAAATCTTTTTCAGCTAAAATGGTTTCCATGTTGGTTGCGACTAAACTCAATTCATGGGCAAGATTTAGTTTGTTGTTTTGGGACAACGCAGTCGCTAAGATTGCCATTACAGTAATTTGTGCAGTGTAAGCCTTTGTTGAGGCTACTGCAATTTCAGGTCCTGCATATAAGAGCATGGTGTAGCTGGACTCACGTGACAAGGTTGACCCTTTAACATTGCTAATCGTTAAAGAAGGATGGCCTAATTCATTGACAACTACCAAAGCTTGCCGACTGTCTGCTGTTTCGCCACTTTGGGAAAGAAAAATAAAGAAAGGTTTTTCACTTAACAAAGGTGGGTTATAAGCAAACTCACTGGCTAAATGCACTTCGGTTGCAACAGAGATATTTTTTTCGAAGAGGTTTTTACCTATCCAGCCGGCATGGTAGGAAGTACCACATGCAATAATATAGATTCGATCACTGTTTTGGAGAGTCTCCTTTAAACCGACTTCGACTGAAAATGTACCTGCTTCATTTTGATACTTTTGAATGAGGCGACGGATAACCGTAGGTTGCTCATCAATTTCTTTAATCATATAGTGCGGGTAGGTTCCTCTGCTAAGGTCATTCGTATCGATATCAGCCATAAATGAATCACGATGCACGGGCGTGCCGTTTAAATCTGTTATTTTTACAGAGTCTTTGTGTAAAACAATGATTTCTTTGTCTTTTAATTCAATGTATTCACGAGTTAAATCAATTGTTGCCATGGCATCAGAGCTAATCGTATTAAAGCCGTCCCCTTTTCCAACCAACAATGGACTTTTATTTTTGGCTGCATACAAAATGTCCGAATTTTGTTTGTCAATCAAGCCAAAAGCATAAGATCCTTCAATTAAAAATAAGACTTTTTGAAATGCTGCTTGTGTGCTTAATGTGTTTGTCTCTGCGAAATATTCAATTAAAGCAACAATAATTTCTGTATCCGTATTGGATCGAAAATGCGTCTCTTTTAAATATTCTTCACGCAGTTCTTTGTAATTTTCAATGACACCGTTGTGTACCAAGGCATAACGGCCATTCGGCGATAAATGTGGATGAGCATTTTCTATCGTTGCTGGTCCATGTGTTGCCCAGCGCGTATGGCCAATCCCTAAGTCTGCAGGAAAATCAAAATCAACTTTTGCTTTTAAGCCTTTAATGCGGCCAGCTTCTTTGACTAATTGAAATTCACTCGCTTCCTTGTTCAACAAAAAAATCCCTGCTGAGTCATAGCCTCGGTATTCTAATCGCTCTAATCCATTTATTAATCCTTCTTGGACATTTTTCTTTCCTATAATTCCGACAATTCCACACATAATTCCATTTCCTCATTTCGTGTTTTAATGTCGCTTCTAGGTGCTGAATCAGGTTCTGTTTTATATTCGCATATAAGTTTTAGCCCTCTTCTTTAGGTTGCACAACCTTGAGTCATCCGCCGAATCTTTCGATAAACTCAATCCTCGTCACCTTAAAATTTTTAAGGCCTGGCGCTATCCATTTTGTCCTCTCATTTTTTTCTCTAAAAGCACTAAAATAAATTACACTATTTTCTTGTAGTTGTCAATAGCCCATAATCCCTTTATCTCAAGTAAACATCACTATTTATATATAAAAAGCAATTAAATCTACGCTACAAACGCCTACTTAATTGCTTCAATTAATTAATATTTATTTTTTGTTTTAGGAAAGGTATTGCTTTAAGACAATGGAAGTATAAGGTTCAATCGCAATCGTATTGATCATTGGGGTAACAGTGTGATCATCGAGATGAACTGTACCGTCAATTAACTTAACTATATACTCGCCTTCATCTAGTGGATAATTAACTCGGTTATTTTGTGCATTAAAGACGACAATTAAGCGTTGATTATCCTTTTTGTATTCAAAAGCCACAATCTGATAGTCTGCCCGCAACAAGGTCATGGTCTCTTTGATTTCATCGTAGGTACTTAAAGTCAATAAAGGTTCAGACTGACGTAAAGCTATCAATTTGCGCGTCAACTCAACGGAATGCCGGTAAGTTTCTTGACGCATCCAATCAATTTGATTGATAGCATCCAAACTATTATAACTATCTCTCACCCCATTTTTAGTCCGTAAAAATTCTTGACCTGCATGAATAAAGGAAATGCCTTGAGATAATAATACAATAGTCGTTGCCATTTCATGTCGTTTAATCAAGGTATCTTTATCTAGATTGGGGTCGGCGGCTGTTAAGCGGTCATAAAGTGTGTAATTATCATGTGCTTCTACATACTGTATCAACTGTTTAGGGTCATCATAATTTCCAAAATCAACACCCGCCATAAAGTTTTTAGCTAGTTTTTGTTCCATATACCAAGCACCATTAATAAAGCCACGGGCTTTGGCATCAAAATCATTCCCTTTTAAAGCTTCACGCAGTCCATCATTAAATTGCCCAATTCTTGGCATAAAACTGGCATTATTATGTGACGCTTTTTTATCACTGTCTAATGCTGTAGCTAAATCCCAGCCTTCACCAAATAACAGGATGGATGGATCAATCGCATCTAAAGTCTTACGCACTTCATTCATCGTGGTAATGTCATGAATCCCCATTAAATCAAAACGGAACCCATCAATATGATATTCCTCTACCCAATATTTAACACTATCTAAAATATACTTACGCATCATATAACGTTCTGAAGCCGTATCATTCCCTACACCTGTCCCATTAGACAATCTGCCCGCCTCATCATAGCGATAAAAATATCCCGGAACAGTTTTATGGAAACTTTGATGTTCTACTTCATAGACATGGTTATAAACAACATCCATAATGACTCGAATTCCTGCATCATGTAACGCTTTTATCATTTGCTTTAATTCCGTAATCCGTAAAAACGGATCGTAAGGATTTGTTGAATAAGATCCTTCTGGCGCATTGAAATTATAAGGATCATAACCCCAATTGTATTCCACTGGTTCTTCAACCGTTTCATCGACCGTGGCATAATCAAAGATTGGTAAAAACTCAACATGAGTTACCCCTAATTTTTTCAAATAGTCAATCCCCGTTGGTGATCCAACTTTATTTTTGGTTCCTTTTTCAGTAAAAGCCAAAAATTTTCCTCGATGACTTATGCCACCATTATCATCAACAGAAAAATCACGAACATGGAGTTCATAAATAATAGCCTTACTTTTGTCTTCAAAAGCTGGCATTCTCTCGCCCCAACCTTCAGGGTTTGTTCGTTTTAAATCGACAACAACCGAACGGTGTCCATTAACCGTAACAGCCTTTGCATAAGGATCAACAGTCATTTTAACGCTAGAATCTAAAAAAGTTAAGCGATAACGGTAAGTCAAACCATGCTGGTCACCATCAATTCTTTTTTCAAAAATCCGATTATCGGCTGACCGTGACATGAGAATGGTTTTCTTTAGACTACCGTAATAGCCATCGTAAATCATAATTTCAACTTGTGAAGCAGTTGGTGCCCACAATTTAAACTCAGTGTATTCAGGTGTATAGATCGCACCAAGATTTCCGGTGTAATAATTCCGAGAAACAAAAACAGCATCGCGTGTCATCAATCGTAAGGCATCTTTTATTTGTTTTTGTCTTAATTCATTCGTGGGATCAGGTAGTTTACTATATCTTTTCATTTTAATCTCCCATTTTTCTTTTTAGTAACTCTACTTTACATGCAAATAAAAAAAAACACAACTCAAGCAAGTTGTGTTTAACGTCAAACAGTGAATTCATTACTATTGTTAGTTATGTCGATGTTTTTTTCGATGGGTTAATTGTATATAGCGTTCGTACCAGATATTAACAAACTCCGGAGAGAATGGACCTTTTTTCTCATCAATCCAACGAACAAGTTCTTGAATATTATATTTTAAAATAGGGTCTATTTCATCAGGATAATTGTATTTTTTCGTATGTATTTCATATTCGTCAACATCCAACAAACGTTTTTCTCCATCAGGAAACACTTTAATATCTAAATCATAATCGATATATTTTAAAGCTTCATTATCGATTAAATAAGGAGATGCTAAATTACAATAATATGTCACGCCTCTTTTACGTATCATGGCCACAATATTAAACCAAAAGTGTTTATGAAAATACATTAGAGCGACTTCCCTTGTAACCCATCTTCTCCCATCTGCTTCAGTTACTAAAGTATGATCATTACATCCAATGATTGATTGATCACTTGTTTTTAGCACCATATTATCGCGCCAAGTCCGATGCAATGAACCGTCATGTTTATAACTTTTAATAGTGATGAATTCACCTTCTCTGGGCTGCTTCATCACTTATCCTCTTTCTGTTTGCGTTCATTTTATGATTTACATCATAAATCTATCCTTTTGCATTATAACATAAGAGGAAGAAGTCTGGTGACTTTTTAGCTGTTTTTATTTTAAAACTTTCACCCCCATTATTTTAATAAATATCTCCTTAGGAAAAGTAGGAAGTAGTACCCAAGTTTTTGAAAAATAAATGCGAAGCAGGGAAACGCAGGGAAGTAAAACAGTGGGAAGGGAACCTGTTTGGCAAACGCAGGGAACTAAATCCGTTTGAGGGGTACGCGTTTGCTGAACGCAGGGAACTAAATCCGTTTGAGAGGTACGCGTTTGCTAAACGCAGGGAACTAAATCCGTTTGAGGGGTACGCGTTTGCTGAACGCAGGGAACTAAATCCGTTTGAGGGGTACGCGTTTGCTAAACGCAGGGAACTAAATCCGTTTGAGGGGTACGCGTTTGCTAAACGCAGGGAACTAAAATCACCGGATGGGAACGCGTTTACCATAGACAGGCAAAGGGAGGCGTTCAGCAAACATCAGTCAGCCCCTATCAACTTGATTATCTAAATAAATATCTCCTGGAGTAAGCAATGAGCACTAATGAAAACCAAAAACCCCATCGTTAGGAGCAATTACCTAACGATGGGATTTTACAAGCTACTTTTTTAATCTATTCCATTACTCTTCAGTAGAGTCAGATTCATCTGTCGTTGATTCTGATTCTTCAACAGATTCTTCTGAACTTTCATCGGTTGACTCTTCAGCTGCGGACTCTTCAGAACTTTCAGTTTCTTCATCTGCTGATTCTTCGGTTGTTTCTTCCTCTGCTGGTTCTTCTTCAGCAGGTTCAGTCACTTCTTCAATTGCTTCAGCATCGTCAGCAGTAGGAATGCGAGCTTCTTCATTTGTCATACCATCCGCGTAAGCAGAAAGCTTATAGTACATTAAGTAGTCAAAGCCAGCGCCACCAGCACCTAAAGGCTCATCATAAACTTGAGTGATTTTTCCATCTTCAAAGAAGAAAAACTCGATTAAGGTATCGTCATAATTCGTTCCACTAAAGGTCGTAAAAACTTCTACAGGTTTTTCATCATGGAACATCATCGCATGACCAGTAAAGACCGGATTCTCAGCAGCTAATTCTTCAACGGTTGCATTACTTTCAAGTAATTCATTGACACGTTCGGCTGCCATAAAAGTATCATAGTCGATATCATGGTAGTTATTGACAAGTCCTACTAAAATTGCCTCATCTTCATAGAAGTACACATATAAAGTAGCTAATTTTTCTTCGGGCTCTTCCGTCACAACAGTATCACCATCGGTTAACTCTTCAGTTGACTCTTCATCACTTGCCGCTTCACTTTCTTCTTCTAACATCGCTTGACTAATATCTTCTTCACCATTGTACACATACTCTAAAATCGTTTCAGTTTCTGATAACTCATAGGCCTGAGGTTCTACCCCACCATCAAAGTTTACAGCAATTTCTTCCATTGACGGTCCAAGATCATAACCATAATAAATATCTCCAACTTGGAACTGATTTAGAAAGTCAATATAATATTTTTTCGCTTGAGTTGTCGCTGGCGTACCCGCTTCTTCCGTGACCAACGCCTCAACATTCGCAATAATCTCAGAAGGATCAAAGCTTGTACCCTCTTCTTCGTTCGCATCTGTTTCTTCAGAGCTTACCTCTTCAACTTGACTGGAGTCTTCCGACGAACTTTCTTGAGCTAGAAAAGCAGTTGTTGAATAGGATAGCTGACTCGCTAGTAATCCAGCAACAGTAACTTTCAGAAATTTCTTCATTAATAGTTCTCCTTTTTACAATTGATTGTATTTCACTTATTGAAATACATGTACATATTATACTTAATCAGAGAATTAAATGATAATAATATGATTAGTCAATCATAGCCGACTCTAGATAAGCCACTAAAAGATTATAGGTAGCATCAACCGATTGAGCATGAGTACGTTCAAAGGCATGACTTGCATCAATGCCTGCTCCCAATAAGCCATGACGGACATCAGCCCCAGCTTTCATTGCCGCTGATGCATCACTTCCGTAATATGGATAAATATCAAGTTTATAAGGGATATTATTTTCTTGTGACAATTTAACTAATTGGTTACGTAAACCAAGATGATAAGGTCCGCTGCCATCTTTCACACAAATGGAAACTGTATATTCATCTGACTGCTGGTCATCCCCCAATGCCCCCATATCAACGGCTAGATACTCAACTACTTCATCCGAAATATTTGAATTACCACCATAACCAATTTCTTCATTGGTTGAAATATAGAAATGAGTGCTGTGGGCTAGTTTAATTTCATTTTTTGAAACTGCCTGAATAATCTCTAATAATAAAGACACACTGACTTTATCGTCCAAATGTCGTGATTTAATATAACCATTATCGGTAATCTCTACACGCGATTCAAAACTAATAAAATCTCCTACTTCAATCCCTAACTCACGGACATCGGCTTCTGAATTAACCAACTCATCGAGACGGATTTCCATATTATCTTGATTGCGTTCTGCCGTACGAGCATCTTTATACACATGAACACTGGTTTGATGCATTAAAATCGTCCCGGTGAACATTTTGTCAGACATTGAAGAATGAATTGTACAATAAGTACCTTCGATTGAGTTATACGTAAAGCCACCAATTAAATCAATTTTGATGCGCCCATTAGGCTTTATCGCACGGACAATTGCTCCTAAGGTATCGACGTGAGCAGTCACAAAACGATGTTTGTTGGTATCTTTTCCTTCTAGTGAAACAAGTAAGCCACCTTTTGGAGTATGCTCAACTTTTACCCCCGAGGCTTCTAATTCATTTTGGATTTGGGCAATAATATTTTGCGTATAGCCGGTTGGTGAAGGGATATTGGTTAAAGCAGCGATATTTATTAGGCGGTTTTTCGATTTTTCATTCAGTACATAGTCTTTTAGCATAGTTTTGCTCCTTTATGGTGTATTAGTAATCATCTGTTTGGGTTGTAGTTGTTTGCATGCGATAATATAAGCCTTTCATCCGCATCAGGCTGTCGTGATTGCCTTGTTCAACAATTTGACCTTGATTCATAACGAGAATGATATCGGATTGTTGAATGGTTGAAAGTCGATGGGCGATAATAAAGCTTGTTCGACCTTCCATTAATGTTTGTAAAGCTTCTTGAATCAAAATTTCTGTCCGTGTATCGATGGATGAGGTGGCTTCGTCTAGGATTAATAACTGTGGTAGCTCTACAAATATACGTGCAATCGTTAATAATTGGCGTTGGCCTTGGGATAAGGATGCGCCGGCATCGGATAGATAGGTATCGTAGCCTTGTGGTAATTGTTCAATAAAATGATGCGCCCGTGCAGCTTTTGCTGCTTCAATAACTTGTTCACGGCTTGTATCAGGATAGCCATAGGCTATATTATCATGGATGGTTGCGGTTTTTAACCAGGTTTCTTGTAGAACCATCCCAAACTGGGCTCGTATAGAGTCCCTTGTAAAGTCTGTAATTGGCTGATTATCAATTAAAATCTGTCCACTCTTTAGATCATAAAAACGCATGAGCAAGTTAATTAACGTTGATTTACCCGCACCAGTTGGACCGACAATCGCAACTTTTTGGCCCCTTGGAACAGATAAGGTTAAATTCTCAATTAATTTTTGATTAGGGACATACGAAAAGCTTGCTTGATTAAAGGTAACTTTTCCTTCAATATCTTTTGAATCTAAAATTCGCAGGCCTGTTTCTTGCTCAGGTTCACGGTCAATCAAGTCATACAAACGTTCCGCACAGGCAATCGCACTTTGTAATTCGGCCAAGACGTTTGAAATCTCATTAAAGGGCTTCGTATATTGATTGGCATAATTTAAAAATGTTGTCAGAGAACCAACGGTAAACGTTCCTTGCATAATTCGAATGGCACCAAAAAATGTTAAGGATGCGTAAATTAAAGCATTGATAAAACGGGTGGTCGGATTAATCGTGGACGAATAAAAGATAGCCTTTTGAGAATAATCCGCATATTGGTGGTTGATTGGACCAAACTGTTCGATGACTTCTGATTGGTAATTAAATAAGCGAACAATCTCATTTTGTTGAACGTGCTCTTCTATCATTTGTGTATGCATACCGCGATACTGCGTTTGTTTTTGGAAATATTGGTAGGAACGCCCTGCAATAAAACGGGCAAAGAACAAGGATATTGGTGTAAGGACAACGACAATTAACATCATTAATAAGTCAATTTGTCCCATCGTAAAAATCGTAATAAGAATCGTTAAGACCCCTGCGAATAGTTGGTTAATGATCATAATAATCCCATCTGCTAATTGCTCCGCATCTGTCGATATACGACTGACCAAGTCCCCTGTCGATTGACGGTCTAAAAAGCTTAACGGCATTTTATGAACTTTTTCTATGCTTTTCTCACGTAAGATGCCAACCGCTTTATAGGTCATCTGATTATAAATAACGGGATTGGACCACTGTAGAAACACATTAATTAAAACAACAATGGCAATTTGTATTAAAATACGACTTAATACATCAAAGTTAACCTGATTAACCGTGATCGTTTGGTCAATCGCCAAACCAATCAGAATCGGTAAATAAATCGTTAAAGCAACTTGAGCCACTGTTCCAATAATCGATAAAATAAATAACAACTTTTGATCCCATAATAAATTAAACACACGTCGCATGGTTGTAAACGAATTTGTATTTTGCTTACTCATTATTCGTAACCTCCTTGACCTGTTGTGATTGATGAATTTCTTGATAAACATCAACGGATTTTAATAAGTCTTCATGTTTACCAAAACCAAGTTGTTTACCTGAATCTAAAACTAAAATATTGTCCGCCGCTTCAATACTTCTAGTCCGTTGTGAAATCATAAAGATTGTTCGATCAGAATAGTATTTATTCAAAGCGATACGAAATTGATTTTCGGTCAGAAAATCAATTGCAGAAGTTGAGTCGTCAAAGATTAAAATAGGTGCAGATTTTACAAGAGCTCGAGCGATGGTTAAACGTTGCCTTTGTCCACCTGAAAAGTTTCGACCAAAAGCTTCAACCCTCTCGTCTAGTCCATTTTCCTTTTGGCGGATAAACTCCGTTGCTTGGGCTGCATCCAAGGCCTGCCATAATTCTTCTTCTGTAGCCTCTGGATTCCCAACTAAAAGATTCGACCGAATTGTCCCTTGAAATAATGTCGCTTTTTGCGGAACAATACTGATTTGTTTTCGAATATCGTTCCGAGTACTAACATCCAATAATTGATCGTTAAACCAAATAGAACCTGCTTCTGGGTCATAGGTTTTCGTTAACAAGGAAATCAGTGCGGATTTCCCTGCCCCAGTTCCTCCAATCACACCAATCATCTCACCTTGGTTGACTGTAAAATTCAAGCCTTCCAATACTGGTCGGCGGTTATTTGGATAAGTAAAGATGACATCTTCAAAGACAATTTGTGTGTTTGCTTTAATAGGCGTAGTACCAGGAGCATCATTGTCAAAGTGTTGTTCTTCATCAGCAATTTCAAGCACTTCTACTACCCGTTGCGCACTAACAAGCGAACGGTTTAACACCATAACAACCATGGCTAATTTAATTAATTCAACTAAAATCGCCAATAAATAATTTACTAAAGCAACCAGTTGCCCTTGGGTTAAAGTCCCTTCATTGATGAAGTTTCCGCCCTGCCAAATGACTAAAATTAAAGTGACATTCACTACTAAATAGGTTAAAGGGTTCGTTAAAACACTAATAAAACCTACCTTGATTTGGTCTTTGGTTAATTGGTCATTTTCATTTTTAAATTGCGTAAATTCCCGATCACCTTGCCTAAATGCACGGATAACGCGGATACCTTGGATTTGCTCGGAAGTGATAGTCACCAAGCGATCCAAAGTCTTCCTAGCTTTGGCATACAATGGGGCTGAAAAGTAAGTAATCGATCCAATGATTAAAAATAAAATAACAATCATGGCTAAGAAATAGCTTGTCATTCGTAAATCAATATTCATTGCCATGATTAAGGAACCGACTACGATAAAAGGCGATCTTAAAAACAAGCGAAAAAATGTATTCAAGCCTGATTGGATTTGAAAAGTATCACTTGTATTACGCGTCACCAGACTCGACGGTGATATGCGATCGACGGATTCTTTTGATAAATACGTTATTTTTTCAAATAAGTCATGATTTAAGTTTTCAGCAAAGCCAATTGCCGCTTTAGCTGAAAAATACTGCGCACTGATTGAAAATATTAAGCCAACAAAAGCCAAAGCAAACATGATGACGATATATTGAATGACATTATTTCGGTTACCAGACGGAATTGCTACATCGATGACAATAGCGACAATCGATGGAACAAGTAACTCTAATAAAGCTTCAACTAATTTAAATATTGGCCCTAAAAAGCTCGGCAGTTTATAACCATCAAAATACTTTAATAATCGTTTCATTTTTCACCTTCACCCTTGTATTCTCTAATATTTTGCATCATTTTTTCCTGTAAAGTTGAAACAGCTAATTCATTCTCTTTGTCGACCCATTTAATGCTATCGGCCAAAGCAAATGGCACTGATTTTGCTTTTAAATAGACCGGTATAATTTGAACATGCCATACCCGATGACTAAAGACATGCTTAATCACAGGAAATTGATTAAATAAATAACGCTCATTTTGTGTTTTTTGAATACTAAGTTGATAAGTCGTTGCTTCGACTTGGTCTACTTCTTGAATTGAATCCGCTTCTTCCAAAATGTTGGCTAATTCTGTCATAATCCATTCATCTAAAAGCTGAAGCAAGTCACTCTCAGTTTGACCTTCATTTATTTGACTCACTTCTAGCATTGGAAGATGCCATAAGCGACTTAACAATTCTTGTTGTGAATGCTGACGCATCATGACTTGACCATCCTCATTTTGGATATAATAAGCTAAAAAGTAATGATGGCTTTGCTTAACCTTCTTCTTTTTAACCGGATATAAATGGGCTGTTCCATTTTGATAGGAAGCATCAAAATCTTTTAAGGGATTCAATTCAGGGGTTAGATTCGATGGCGTCATAATGGTTGCCCCTACGTCCATCAAGGCTTGATTAAAATCGCCTGGCCTATCAGGATCGATAATGACATCTAATATTTCTTCGATAATTTTCCTCGTTCGTTGTTCCCCAATGTCCAAATCCATTTCAAACAAACGCGCGGTAATACGCATTAGATTACCATCGACAGCTGCCCTAGGTATCCCAAATGCGATGCTGCCAATAGCGGCGGCTGTATAAGGTCCTATCCCTTTTAAAGATAATAATAGCTTGTAATCATTTGGCAGTACGCCATCAAAATCTGTCATTATTTGTTGAGCAGCTATCTGCATATTATTGACACGCGAATAATAACCTAAGCCTTGCCATAAATGATAAAGTTTTTCTCTATCCACTTTGGCTAGTGCTGCAACTGTTGGCAATTCGCTAATAAAACGTAGATAATAGGGAATTACTGTTTGCACTTGCGTTTGCTGCAACATAATTTCACTGACCCATATAAAATAGGGATTATTGGTTTTTCGCCAAGGTAAGTCACGGCGGTTTTGGTCATACCAATCTAAAAGCACTTTTCTAAATGCACTAATTTTTTGTTTATCCCAGTGGTATTTATTCAAATAGTCTTTTGCTATTTCATTCAATCGCTAATCCTCTTTCTATTCCTATAACACGTCGAATTTTTCTTTATGCTCATTAATCCATGCCTGAATGGTTTCAAAATCAAACCCTTTTCGATATAGGCCTTCTTTTACTTTTTGTTCTAGCTCTCTGCCCTGAAATTTGGCTTGTCGTCTGCGCATTATTTTTTCTGCTTCATTTTTAATTAAGGCATCCTCATCGTTATCCAAACAATCAAAGGAAAAGGCATTCATCCATTCCATGACCAATTCATGGTCAAAGCCTTTAAGCATTAAATGTTGTTGTAGGCGTAGTTTCAACGCTTTAAGGGGATATTTTTGATTAGACCGGATAAATTTTTCTGCCAAATGTTCAATATTGTCGCTTTGTTCTTCTATACTATACTGTTCCAGTGCTTTTTCTACGGTTTCTTTAGTAATCCCCTTAGTCATTAATTCTTGTTGAATGACCTGTGGCCCTTTACGGTTTATGTTAGCCTTAGTCCGGACATAAGCTTCGGCATAACTTAAATCGTCCATTAAGTTTAAATCGACGAGCCTTAGGATTGTTTTATCAATATCTTCTTTTTGGTCTTCAATCTCATGGTCATTTAAACCATTGTCTTTCAATTGCTTGATTAAATATTGCGTCATTTCTTTTTTGGTCCGTAAACCATAAGATAAATAATTTAATGCCTTATTAAATAGATATTCTGTTGCTTCAGCTGCTTTAATGGCATCAATTTCCTCTTGTGTTAAACTTTGATTTTTAGTCAACGCAAACTTAATGAGAACCTGTTCACTGACACCAAAAGCAAAATCTTCATCAATAAAAATCGAATAGCGTTCTTTATTTTTTGTTTGCCGGGCTATTTTCGTTATTTTCATAAGCCATCCCTTCTTTAAAATATCTATTAAAAATTTTTCTGTAGTTAATTCCTTGAATACTTTATGATATGCTAGTAGTTAAAATAAGCATTAAAAATTGTAAAAAGTATTTATTGTTTTGTATCAACTTATTTTGAATTTACACTCTTAATGGTACCATATTCTTGAAAACCATTGTATAAAAATTATCAGTTAAAGGAGTTCGATATTGATGTATTCTGCACACAAAAGAATTGCCGAAACAGCTGCTTTAGCTGGTGTTATTATGTTGGAATCACATGCTGAAAGTTATCGTGTTGAAGATACTGTCCGACGAATGCTTGCCACAAGTGGCTTAAATATAACTGAAGTTGTATCAACAACGACAGGTCTTTATATTACTTTAGACGATACAAACCCTGATATTGAAACGATCACAATTGTTCGTCGCATAACGAGTCGCGGTAATCACCTACGTAAAATTTACCGTGTTAATAATATTAGTCGAGCCCTCACAGCCAAACAAATATCCATTGAAGAAGCCTACCAGCAATTACAGCTAGTGGACCAGTTAGAATATACGCCTAGACAAAAAAATATCGCCAATATTATTTTAGTGGTCGCCTTTGCTATTTTATTAGGAGGAAATTTTGGTGAAGTGATTGTATCAATTTTTGCAGGAGCGGTCATCGGCTATTCAACAACCATCAAAGATTTCTTTGGGATGAATGAATTTATTTATGGCATGATGACAACCGCCTTAGTTGCCCTGATTTTTCCTATAGTTATTTATTTTATTCCTTACCAAATTTCTAGTGACATTATCATTATTTCCGGTCTAATGCCTTTATATCCCGGAACGGCTTTTATGAATGGGGTTCGTGATACCTTAAAAGGGGATTATAATTCAGGTTTAGCTCGGATTGCAGATGCCTTAGTTATTGCCTTGAGTTTAGCACTTGGAGTGGTTTTAGGCTTATCCATATCAGGAGGGGTGATCTTATTTTTATCCAGTATTTAATTCAAGTAGTCGGTGCTTATATCGCAACTGTTTCAGCAGCTGTTGTTGTTGAAGCACCCCGCTTTCTACAGTATAAAGTTGGAATTATCGGAGCTGTAGGTTACGCTATTTACCTGATTGTCTTACCTCATTTAGGCACTGCTCTAGCTACTTTTATCGGCTGTGTGGTTATTTCTATTATTAGCCAACAGTTTGCACGGATTTTTAAAGCACCTGTCACCATATTTTATATTCCATCCTTTTTCCCACTTGTACCAGGAGTTGCCATTTATCGGACGGTCTTCAATTATATTAATGGGGACACTGAATTAGGTGGATATTACTTCTTTGAAGCCTTAACGATTGCCGGTATGATTGCCTTAGCGGTATTTATTGTAGACTCTGTCTTGGAAATGAAACGACATATGGATCAAAAAAAATTTACTTTCAATGAAAGTGAGGAATAAATATCATGGCAACTTACGAAGAAGTTTTAGACAAGATAGCTAATGAAAAGCATCGTGAATATTTTGAAGCAGTGATTGCATGGGTGCAGGAAAATTATCCAAAATTCAATATGGCGATCAAATGGAGTCAACCGCTATTTGAGTTTAATAACAGTTTTATTATCGGCTTTACAGCCAATAAACATCATTTATCTGTCACAAGTGAAAAGGGTTTAATGGCGCAAGTTAACGATAAAGTTGAAGCTGCAGGTTATGCTACAACGGCTATGTCATATAAAGTTCCATGGGATGCTAAATTCAATTATGATTTACTTGACGAACTCATCCAAATACAATTAAATGATAAAAAAGATTTGAATCGCTACTGGCGTCAACCAAAGTAAAAAAAATCACACCCAGATTAGCCAAGCTTTTTCAGGGTGTGATATTTATTTAAAAAAGGAGCTACTATACTATGGATAACAAAATTGACTTGAACACTTCTGTTTTTAATACTCTTGAAAAGCATCCAGAATTACTCGATATTTTAATCGATTTAGGTTTTACACCCTTAAAAAATCCTGTTATGCGAAATACCGTGACAAAAGCAACCAGCCTTAAGCAAGGCTGTAAAATCATTGGCATCAAAGTCGACCAACTCATTAAAAACTTACAATGGAATGGCTACGAAGTCATCGACTTATAATCTTCTTAAAACGGCTTGGAGTACATAATGACTATAATAATAAATACTTTTAGGCAGCGATAGTTGCTCTAAATTGCGATAAGTATTCCAAGTCCGCTTTAAAGCCCCTATTTTATCACTCGAAATAGAGCCTTCAACTTGGCGGTAATAATTTAATACCTGTTCTAAACCGTAGGCTGTCACGCCGGTTGTCCGCATAATTTGCAACCAAGTCGCTGTGTCTTGCCCTTTGCGGACGAGTGGCATCCGAAAATCGCCTACTACTTGGCGGTCAATCATAACGGTTGAACAAGCAATGGCAGTGTTTTTTAGTAGACCATAATAGTCTAATTTAGCAGGTAACTTAACCTTTTCTTTTATAATCGATCCTTGCTCACTGATCAATGCAAAATTAGTGTAAGTAAAGGCATAATTCTCCGTTTGCATGAGCGTTAATTGATCAGCTAATTTATCTTCTGCCCAACGGTCATCACTATCAATAAAGGCAATATAACGACCTTGCGCTTCTTCAAGTCCCGTATTACGCGCGACCGCTGCCCCACTATTTTTTTCCAGTTGAATTAATTTAATCCGCTTATCTTTTTCTTGATAACCCTTAATGATCGCAACACTATCATCTTGGCTACAGTCGTCAACTAAGATATATTCCCAATTTCGAAACGACTGGTTTTGAACACTCTCAATGGTTTCAGCTAAAAAACGCGAGGCATTATACACGGGCGTCACAATGCTAATATCAGCTTTTATTTCATTATTCCTCAAATTATCTACTCCTCATTACAACTAAATGACATGAATAATCTTCACAGGTACATTGAATAAATGGGCTAAGTCTGCCTGATTTTGATACCATGCCCGTTCGGTTTGCTGAGCATAAATCAAAATAATAATCTCATCAGGTTCAACAACCAAGTCCGATTCTACTGCATCTTGGATCCTATTCAAATAGATGGTTCCTTCTTGACTCATCCAATCAAAATCAACAGGAAACTGCTGATTCGTTTGCGATAAAATCACTCTTTGCGTTACTTTAGGTATTTTTAAAAATGCATCTAAATCGATACCTTGATTTAAGCGCTCATGACTCAACAAAAGATGCTGGTCTTCTAACTGCCAAGTGTAATCAAATCCATAATTAATCCGCTTTTTAAACACGCGTAAAAACAATAAACTGACAATCATAATAAATATCCCCAGTACAAAACCAATCACTGCATATAAAATAGTTGAAATTAAACTTGGTTTTGCATACTTACTTAAAGTCGTTTCGGTAGGGACACTGTCAATATTTTCTAAATCTAAAAATTCATTAATCACTGGCTCTTGAATCAGCGATATTTTATGGTTTGTTATAAACGGAATATCAGTAGATACAAGTAAATCAGCATAAGCTTGCGCTACTTTTAAATTTTCTTCTGCAGTTGGAGCGACTAAAAAGCGAAATGTCATAATATCCGTCGATGTATTACGAATATTAGCAAGCCCACCTCTAAATTGACTGGTTTTAAATAATTCCAAGGCCATTTCTGCTTCATACCACGGCATCAACGCTACATCTGTTTCCGCTTCAATTTGTTCAATCACTTCTGGACGGCTAAAATACTCATCAAAAACAAACGAATTATTAAATATTGTGCCATCCTCGTTTACGACAATCGCTTGAAACTCTGCTGCTTCCTGACTATAAACATTTTGTAAGTAATCATAATGCGAAACAACTTCCTCATCGATATCTGGAGTTAATAAATATCTCAAACCTACGACTAATAAAGCTGTGATAATCGCACCAAAAAGTATTTTAATTAAATAATCTTTAAAAAAACGCCAAAGCTCACTGATTAATGTAACTAAACTCATGATAGCACCTCGATTTCTCTCTTTATTCTTGATTTTGTATGGGACGTTGTCAAATCTCTATTGTTTCGCGATTCATTCATTTCTACTAATTTAATAAAACTAATAATCAAACCAAAATAGACCCAATGCCATTCAATGAACATATTGGTAGACGATGTAATACTCGCAAAAATAAATATCAACATAAAGCTGACAAAGCCTCTAGCAACGGATTGATAAAACAAATTCTTAGTTTTCATGATTTGAATTAATTTGTAAATTATTAAGCCATAGGCTGAAACATATAAAAGGAATGAAACCCAGCCATAACCAACTAATATCTCAAGCCACCAATTATGGATATTGACTAATTCGTTGGTATAAAACGGCCCATAGTTTCCCATCCAATGTTCAATATTACCAGCCCCTACGCCTAAGCCTAGACTTTGAACAAAGAAAATTAAACCATTATGCCATAAATTAATTCTTGCTTCGTCCCCAGTAACAATTCCTACTACTCTAGTGGTTCTTAATGTTTCAAATAAATGCATGATCAAATTAGGTTGTAACAACAATAAAGCTGCTGCCGATATCCCTGCTCCTACAACGAGCCATTTATAGTGTTGGGCTTTAAAATCCCATTTTAAGTATAAGAGACCGTAAATGACAAAAAATAAGATTAAACATAATAAGGCCATCCGTGATCCAGATTGGTAAACAAGAAACATACCCGCCATTAACATCAGCAAGTACACGTTACGTTGCCAGCTTGTTCGGGAAGTTTGATATAAAATCAGGCATAGAGGCAAATAAGCTAACAATAATGTTGCATAATCATTTTGATTGGAAAAAATGGTAATAGGAATTCTTGTCCACGGCTGTGAGTTAAAAGTGCGATATTTATCTAGCTTATTTAGATCTGCTAGAAAATAAATATTCGTTATAATTTCAAAATATCCCCAGATGACAAGACCTGAAACCATGAGCCACATTCCTTGTAGCAGTCGTTGCCATTGTCGAAAGTTTAAAACAAAAAAATACAAGCCGACGATACTTGAAATCCCAATCGTCATCAAAAATATTGCTTGAATCCAGCCCATCAAACTCTCGGCCCAAATAAGGGATAGGACTGCCCAAGACCACCATATGACATACGCCATTAAAGCATACGTTGCATGGCTATTCGCCATAAGGATTAAACGTCTGTTTTTTAAAGTCACTTGATAGAACAACAAAGGGATTACCCCTAAAGCCAACAAACGGTAAAGCGTTAATTGTGCAACACTTAAATCTACTGCTAAGATTTCTGTCCCCAAAAAGACACTCATCACCAGCAGTAAAAAATAGGTCTTCAAGTATAATCCCTCCTAATATATTATCTAATTTTAGTCAAAATTCCATTCTGTCGGAGTATTTCTGATAGCGATAGCGTCTTTAATCGTCGGTATTTGTACTGCTAATGTTACGATAACAAAAATAATATTAATCCAAGCGATATGTTGGATGGGAAAAGCATTTAATACAGCAACAAATCCCATCAAAGCAATGGATAACAGTTGTTTGCGTTGACCAAAGTAAAAGCCTGAGCGTTTAGAAAAATAGGTCCTTGCTAAATAAAACATAATATAAGAAGCAAAGGAAGCCATTGCTGCACCTCGGTAACCTAATGAAGGTGTTAAGGTGATATTTATTAAAATGCTCGGGATAAAGGCTGCGACACTTACTAAAATATTAAAGTATGTACGGCGTGAAAAAACAATCCCTAGTGTGGTTGTTTCAGACAGTGTGTACATCATGTGTGGAAAGGCAAGTAATCCGATAATGTATTGAACGTCGGAATATTCCGGTCCACCCGCTAAGAATACCATCAATGGTTTAAAAATTAAGATACCATAAAAAATAAAGGTCAAGCCAAGTAAAACAATATCACTAATAAATTTATAGTGCTTCATGGATTTTTTTTGCTCATACCAACGATAGGCGGTTGGAATCCAGAAACTCGTAAACGCTGTTTTAATAATACCAATAATATTAATTATCTTGATGGCAGAATTATAAATTCCTACCTCGGCACTTGTTGTATATTCTTTAATAAAGATATTATCGATGGCTGTTAGTGACGAAGTCAAGGATGTCGCCACCATTAAAGGTAAGCCAAAGGTTAACATGTTTTTTAGTAATGACCAATCAATTGAGAACCCTCTTAAATCTAAGAAAGAACGATAACGATAGAACAACAAGAAATCTCCAAGTAGCTGCCCAAAAATCAAACCATAAACGATAACCTTAAAGTCACGCCAGCCAAGAAGGGCTAAGCCAATCGAAACGATAAATGTTCCTAATTTTAACAGTAGGTTAAACATAGAATACTCAATGGCTTTTTCATCCATCCTAATCGTTAAAAGTAGAAAACGTTCCAGCACAGTCGCTAATACCCAAACCCCGCCGTACCATACAATATAGTCGTATTGAGGTTCATCGAATAACCACATGGAAATTTGTTGATCAAATCCAATCGCAATCCCAAATAAAAGCACACCTGCCAACATTGGGATAAGCGTCGCCATTTGCATTAACTTTCGCTTATTTTCATAAAGGTGATATTCACGCGTATAAGCTTGGTCTAATCCTAAATAAATATAAGTAGGGATAATGACAATTAACGATTGAAATAAATATGCCTTTCCTACTTCACTCACACCAAGGAGTCGGTTTAAAATCGGCACTTGAATGATTGATATTAAAGCGCCTAAAATAGGACCTAAAGAGAATCCAACTAATCTTTTTAGAAAATGCTTCATTGTCGCCCTCCTCTCTTTTCTCCAATTAAATATGACTTTACTTTTCCTCTTAAAAACTGTTCATATAATCTAGCAGACGTCTCATTGGTAAAGTTTTCTGCTTTAATGCAATTGAGTCTTTTCTGCATCGTAGGAGGCTGTGTTTTACTAGCCGTCACAATCGCTTGATACCAAGCGGATAATGGATTATCTAAGGAGACAGCTTGAACCATTCCTAAGCCTAAGTCTACTTCTGTCGTTATGGTATCTGCCATGACTGTAGGAATTCCACTTGCCTGGGCTTCAACGACAACAGTGGGTAAACCTTCCCTTAAAGATGGCAAAAATAAAACATCCATCATTGGAAAAAATTCTGTAATTGGTTGAACACGTCCGGCTACTAAAACTCTTTGCGAAAGTCCAAGAGCTTCAATTTTTCTTTGAATCTCCTCTTTTAAATTCCCATCGCCTAATAAAATAATTTTCCCAGGCAATTGATGTTCATTCATATATTGAGCTAATCTCAGTGTAAACTCATGGTTTTTCACTGTTTCTAGACGCGCGATTTGTCCAATTAGCAGTTCATTTTCATCTATATTAAATTTTTGTCGATGCTTGGCTCTTAGTTCATCGGCGTTTTCACCTGCTTCAATAAAAGAAAAACGATCAATACTGTTGGGGATGACCATCATTTGATCATCAGCCAAATCATAACCAACCGTTGAATAAATGGCTTCTTTACTACAACCAACATTCGCATCACTTAAATGACGGTTAAGACGTTGGTATAAATACGTTTGAATACGATTGATGAAGGACTGTTTACCCCTCATCAAAGTTAGATGGGCATGGATATAAAAAGCTGGGATATTAAATCTCTGCAATAAAATTCGATAAGGAATGGCCCGATAACCACTAATGTGACAATGGACGGCATCGTAGTGATGTTGCTTAAGTACCCTAATAAATGATTGTCGAAAAGCGCCCCATCCTTCTTTTTTAGGATTGATGAGCTGATAAACAGATCCACCAGTCGCTTCAATTGCTTCAACAAATGCTGGCGAACATTCATCATAGGTGACGACATCGAAAGTAATGGATTGGTCCACTAAACCTTCAGCCTTATTTTTTACGAATGAAGAAATACCACCACCGAACCCACTCATTATGTGTAATATTCGAAGCGGCTTATTATCTACTCCCTGTTTTACCATAGGTTTCTCCTTCTAAATCTGTTAATTCAGCTAACAGTATAACACATTTACTCATTGTCTTCCTTAAGTCATTGATAGTCTAAACTATTGGAATTAAATACTATTTAAGCAGCGCATTTTAGTATGAAGTCTACAATATTATAGTGGTCAGTTTTCAATTGTAATTTGTCTGAAAACCGGTTATTTTGAGTTGCAATAAATACTTGTTGAATGAACGTGGCTAATGTTTTTGACTCGTCGATAAAACGAATGTACTTTTATGTGCTCGTTTCAAAAACAAGGGCCGCCTTGGGTACTCGTAAAAAACAGATGACTACTCCTCGCTTACTTTAACTCAATTACTTCGCACAGCCTCCAGGACGCAATCTACTTTAATGGTTATATTT
The DNA here is from genome assembly GCF_052115865.1 of Fundicoccus sp. Sow4_H7. Taxonomy (NCBI): domain Bacteria; kingdom Bacillati; phylum Bacillota; class Bacilli; order Lactobacillales; family Aerococcaceae; genus Fundicoccus; species Fundicoccus sp. Sow4_H7. The sequence continues at coordinate 55,248 of NZ_JBQKME010000007.1, forward strand.
TGTGATATTTATTTGTAAAAAAGAAAAAAGCGAAGCTTTTATAATAGTAATACGGCTTACTACTATTATTTAAAAGCTTCAGCTTTTTGAAAATAAATTAATTGTTATTAAATAAATCTCTTGTATATACTTTATCAACCACATCATCTAATTCGTCTGAATGACGATTGGTGATAATTAAATCTGCTTTTTGTTTAAATTCGGCTAAATTTTCTATCACAGCATAATGATGATAAGTTTCTTCGTGTAAAGTCGGCTCATAAATAATTAATTCAATGCCGTTTTCCGCCAAGATTGACATGACGCCTTGGATGGAAGATTCTCTAAAGTTATCTGAACCAGTTTTCATAGCTAAGCGGAAAACACCGACTACTTTTGGATTGCGTTTCATAATTGAATCTGCAATAAATTGCTTACGAGTCGCATTGGTCGAAACGATGGCTGTAATTAAATTATTCGGTACATCTTCATAATTCGCTAATAATTGTTTGGTGTCTTTGGGCAAACAATAGCCTCCATAACCGAAAGATGGATTATTATAATGCGTGCCGATTCTTGGATCGAGTCCAACACCTTCAATAATTGACTGCGGATCTAAGCCACGAACTTCAGCATAGGTATCCAATTCATTAAAGAATGATACGCGCATAGCCAGATAGGTATTGGCAAAAAGCTTTACGGCTTCCGCTTCAGTTGAATTCATAAATAGGACATCAATATTTTGTTTGATTGCCCCTTCAGATAATAGTTCAGCAAAAACTTTTGCTTCTTCACTTGTATCTCCCACAATAATGCGTGAAGGGTACAAATTGTCTCGTAAAGCTTTTCCTTCTTGAAGAAACTCAGGTGAGAAAATAATATTTTCTTTTCCTTTTAATTCACGGATGCGCTCAGTATAGCCTACTGGAATCGTCGATTTAATGATAATAGGTGTTGAGGCGTTATATAACATGGCATCATCAATCACTAATTCAACATTTGACGTATCAAAAAAGTTTGTTTCTTCATTATAGTTAGTAGGAGTAGCAATAACGACAAAATCAGTATTTTTATATGCTTCGTCTTTATTGGTTGTTGCAGTTAACTGCAGTGGTTTTTCCTTCAAATATAATTCAATTTCTGTATCTTTTATATGTGATTGTTTGTTATTTAACATTGTGACAATATTTTCATTTACTTCTAAAGTCACCACTTCATGATGCTGTGCAAGTAAGATGGACACTGATAATCCAACATAGCCTGCACCTACAACGGTTATTTTCATGCTTACTCTCCTAATCTAGCAAATATTATTGGACACTTTCTTCTATCATTGGCAGTGATTCTTCAACGGGCACTGAAGATGCCGGTGGTTCTGGTTCTGACACCGGTGGCTCTGGTTCTGATACCGGTGGCTCTGGTTCTGATACCGGTGGTAATTCTGGTTCTGAAGGTTGTTCTACTGGCGGCTGACTCGTCTCCGGTGGATTATATGATGATTCCGGTGGATTATACGATTCAGGTGGATATGTTGGCTGTGAAACAGGTGGTCGGTAAGTTTCTAAGTAATCAGGAACAACTTCAGGTTCTGTTTCATTGTATTCACGCAATTGTTGCGCTTCTTGTTGTATAGCCAATATTCGGTCCGTCTCTTCTTGCGAAACGCCTGTAGGGTATTGGTTGAAAATAATGGCAACTTTCGTCGTCGGTATTTCTTGGTCTGAATCTAATGGATCAAACAAATCACTAGCCACAAGTGGACTTAATGAGAGCTGCTGTCTAATCTCATTCCCTATTTGTAAACGACTTGAAATCGGGATATGGAAGTAAAAGACTTCATTAATATATGTTTCTTCCATTCCACTAAATTGAATCGCTGAAATATTCTCTAAAGCTGGTAAATAATTTTGATAAATATTTAAGGCGGTTGCAATATCAAAGTTGGTTCGGACATTTTGACTGACTACTTTAAGCACTTCGGGATAAGTTGTAATCGTATCAAATGATAACAATTTATCGATGACTGCTTTAACAACTATTTTTTGTCGATTTTGACGTCCGATTTCACCTTCGGGATCATCATAACGCATCCGAGCAAAGTTCATCGCTTTTACACCATTAACTTCACGAGTTTCGCCTTTAACAAAGCCAGTTCCACGATACTCAAACGTTAAAGGACTGGTTACTTCAATCCCTCCAACAGCATCAATCAAGGACATCAAACCTGACATATTAACTACAGCGTAGTAGTCAATTGGCACGCCTAGAAAGTCTTGGACGGTTTCAATCGTTAATTCAGCTCCACCATAAGCATAGGCATGGTTAATTTTATCCGGACTACCTTCCACCATGGCAAGGGCATCACGTGGGATGCTTAAAAACTTGGTTGTTCTATTTTGTGGGTTTAAGGTAATCATCATTAAGGTATCTGAACGACCAACATAACCATCCCTGACATTTCTTGCTAATTCATCATCGTCAGTCCCAATAAGAAGTATATTTAAAGGTTCCCCTTCTTCAATTGACACTTCATCTTCTCTTAAATTTTCAACTTCTACTGTTTCAACCGTAATCGATTGTCGAACAGCTTGAATATCCTGATAGACTTTTATCGCAAAGCCACCAACTATGATTAGAGTGAAGAGAACTAACCATCCAAAAATCTTCAAAAAACTTATTTTTCCACTTTTCTTTTTAAACAATTTCTTCATTAAAAACACTTCCTAAACGATTTTAGTCTTATTCATGACTTAAAAATCGACTCACTTGATTTTGGATTTCTCTTTGATTATTTTCATCAATAATTTCAAAAGTTATATTATTTTCTATCATACTTATCCCTTCAAAAGATAAGGTTTGGTTTGTAAAATTTTCAATCATAAGATCTCCCCTGAATATTTGTTGCCAAAATTCAAAGGGGAGATTTGTTTGGATGCTTTGGCTGGCTAATTCTATCATACGCGGTCCGTCAAAAAAATGATTTTTATTAAATAAGGCTTGGCTCAACGCATCAAGAATTAATTCTTCTTTCATCAGTACTTCTGAGGTCGTTTCATTTGGGTTTATTTTCAATAAGGCTTCAACCTCAGTACCGGTTAGTTCATAAGTTTTATTGGCTTCTAATTCTAGTTGGTTAACTTTAATGTCATCAATTGGCGTTAGTTTTATACCTCCAAGATGGTCAACTAAGTCTTTTAGAGCTGAGAAATTGACTGATAAATAGAAATCAATGGGATAAGCTACTAGTCCTTCAAGTTCTGATTTCATGCCATCATAATCACTATGCACTAAACCACTAATTAAAGAGATTGCCTGTCCTTCTCCTAGATTTAACCTTAAATGAGGCGAAAATTTAATTCTGAGTAGTTCTTGGGTTTGTGGATTTATACCAATCGTTTGAACAAGATGGTTTTCAACAGGTTGATGAATTAAATTCGTATTTTGATTATAGCCAATGAGCATGACTTGAATAGGTTTATATTGTTCAACTGCTGAAATGGATTGAGAACTAGTGGGCGCATAATTGTTTCGCATCTGTGATTCATAGCTATTACGAATTCTAAACCATTGAAATCGATATAAAACAAAACCTACTGCAGCAATCACAAACATTATAAATATTAGCCACATAAATTTAGATAAAAATTCACGCCCTCTTTTTTTACGATTAGGTAAATATGGATTTTGATATTCAGTCGATGGCTTTCTCATAGTTGACCTTACTCAGTGACTGCGTCTAAATTATCATAACCACTTGGGTTGTTTTGTTGCCAATTCCAAGAATCACGACACATATCCATTAAGGTTTTTTCTGTACGCCAATTCAATTCTTCATTCGCTAAGGTTACATCAGCGTAACAAGTATCAATATCACCCGGACGTCTGTCGGTAATTTCATAATTAATCGTTATATCATTCGCTTCTTCAAATGCTTTAACTAAATCCAAGACGCTGTATCCAATACCTGTCCCTAGGTTGTAGGTTTTAACGCCACGTTTTTCAGTGTTCTTTTCAATTGCACGAATATGCCCAATAGCTAAATCAACCACATGGATATAATCGCGAACACCTGTACCATCATGAGTATCATAGTCATTACCAAAAACACTTAATTTTTCTCTTTTACCAATAGCCACTTGCGTAATATAAGGCATGAGGTTATTCGGAATACCTTGAGGATCTTCACCAATTCTAGCAGATTGGTGCGCACCAATTGGATTAAAGTAGCGTAAAATCGTAATAGACCATTCTTCATCTGAATGAGCTAAATCACGAAGCATTTGTTCAATCACAACTTTGGTATAGCCATATGGGCTATTAGCATCCATGGTTGGCATATTTTCTTTTAGAGGCGATGGATTGTCTAAGCCATATACCGTTGCAGATGAACTGAAGACAATATCTTTTACTCCTGCTTCTTCCATTACTTCTAGTAAAGCAATTGTCCCAGCAATATTGTTTTTATAATACATTAAAGGTTTGCCGACAGATTCACCTACTGCTTTATAACCAGCAAAATGAATCACCGATTGAATACGGTGTTTGTTAAAAACTTCTGCTAAAGCTTCTTTATCTAAAATATCAACTTCATAAAAAGTAGGCTCGATACCTGTAATTTCTTTAATTCGATTTAAAACTTCTGGCTTACTGTTATAGTAATTATCGACAATAACAACTTCAGTCCCTAAATTCAATAACTCTACAACTGTATGACTTCCGATATAGCCAGTACCACCTGTAATTAGAATCGCCATTTGATATGCTTCCTTTCCATTTTTAAAAAAATACATCGTTTTATATTCTTGTAATAGTATAGCATATTCTTACTTTAAAAAAATCAATATTTGCTGATTGACACATCTTTGAAAAAAAGTTAATAAATTGCTTCATTGGCTTTCAAAATCCTATGAAATAAGGTATCTTACTGTATAGAGCAATTATTCAAGTAACGGAGGCAAGCAATGGAACTTATCAAAAAGCGTTCACCTTTAGCAACAATTTTACAATTAGCCATTCCATTAATTATTAGTAACTTTATCGTTCAATTACATCTTCTCATTGAAAATATGTTAATTGGATGGACTTTAGGTGTCGATGCCCTAGCAGGTTATTCTGCATCGCTCACGATTTATTATTTATTTAGTAACTTAGCTGTAGGATTAACACTAGGTTTAACCATTCATTTAGCTAATGCTTATGGGGCTAGAGATTTTCATCGCCTAAAAAGAAGTATTTTTATTAATTATTTTTACATTTTTATATTAGTGATACTCGTTACAGCATTTGGCTATTTCTTTATCGATGAAATGTTGCAAGTTCTAAATATTGCTCCTTCATCCTATCAATATGCCTATGACTTTTTACGCATCATGTTTTGGGCTTTTATGGCACAAACAATTTTCGTCCACATTACCTATATGTTCAGAAGCCTGGGCGATGCCAGAACACCGTCGACATTTATTATTTTAGTTGCCCTAATAAATATCACCTTAGACTTCGTCATGGTTGCATTATTTAAAACAGGCATTCGAGGAATTGCAATCGCTTTTTTAATTTCTAATTTAATTGGTGTTATTCTTTGTCTGTTTGCTATTCGGAAAAAATGGCCAATTTTATTTGTTAACTTAAAAGAAAGATCCTTTCAGTTATCAGAATTTATTAGTCATATTAAAAATTCCTTACCGATTGGTATCCAATCCATCATCATCTCATTAGGTGCTTTCTTTGTTCAACGTTCATTAAATACCATTGGTCCAGATGCAGTCGCTGCTCAAGGAATCGGGGCACGGATTGATATGTTCTCAGTTATTTTTTTATCGTCAATTGGATTAGCAATGGCAACCTATACTGCACAAAACCTAGGTGCTAAGGAATATCAACGTATTTTAGATGGAGTTAAAGTGGCCATCATTTTATCTGTTTCGATCGCCCTTGTTTTTTCGCTTATTTTTGTGTTTACTGGTCCGCATCTCGTACAGTTTGTATCAGGCGCTGAGTTTGACTCAGCCGTAGTCGGCTATGGTAGTCGCTATTTCCTTTTCCATATCCCGTTTTATTGGACACTGAGTTTATTGTATATTTATCGTTATAGCTTACAAGGTATGGGCTATACCCTATTTCCTTCATTAGCAGGCCTAACAGAAGTCGCAATGCGCATCATTGCAGCTCTTATTCTTTTCCAATTTATGGGCTTTGATGGGGTTACCTTAGGTGATGGACTTGCATGGGCGGGTGCTGCTTTAGTTTGTACGATAAACTTTATAATGGTTAAAGATAAGTTGCAAAAACAAATTAACATATCAGAAAGCTTATAAATTTGCTATAATAATAACAAGTGTTTTTATAAACAAATGAAAATTTGTTTAATCTTAGCTATTAGTAAAAAGATGATTTTTAAGGAGGTTCTAACTATTGCCAGAAGCACTCATTGTTTTCGCTAGTCTTACAGGAAACACAGAGCATATGGCGCATATCGTTGCCAATGCATTAGAAAAGCGTGGTATTACAGTCGAAATCTTGGACTGCATGCAAGCAGACGCACAAGATTTTCTTGATTATGAGATTTGTCTCATTGGATCATATACCTATGGCGTTGATGGTGTGTTACCCGATGAAATGATTGATTTTCATGAAGAATTAGGTGAACTTGATTTATCTGATAAAGTTTTTGGCGTATTTGGGTCAGGTGATGATTTTTATGAAGTATTCTGTGCAGCTGTTGACTTTTTTGAAGAACAATTTCTAAAAGCCGGAGCAACTTTAGGTGGACCGAGTGTTAAAGTCAATCTAGATGCCGAAGAAGAAGATGTCATCCGACTTGAGGCACTTGCAAATTCTATTGCAGAGAAATTTATTAATTAATTACTAGAGAGGGTTTTAAATAGATGGTTTTAGAAAATTTTAATCAATTACTAACGAAGTACGCAAGATTACTTATACAAAAAGGAATTAATGTTCAAAAAGATGATTATGTTCAAATTAATACAGACCTTGAACAAGCACCATTAGTTCGTATCTTAATTAAAGAAGCTTACGAAGCTGGAGCTAAAAAAGTATTTGTTAATTGGACAGACGATCAATTATCTCGCTTAGGTTATGAATACCAATCTGTTGATACCTTAACGGATATCCCACAATATAAAATTGATGAAGCAAACGATATGATTACTAAACGTGCTAAGCGCATTGCTTTACGTTCTTCTAACCCTAACGCCTTAAAAGGCATTGACGCTTCAAAAATTAGTGCCGCTCAAAAAGCAAGTGCTGAAGCCATGCATGATGTTAGAATTGCTACACAAGCTAATGTTGTGAGTTGGTTAGTGGCTGCTGGTGCGGGTGAAGAATGGGCAAAACTTGTGTTCTCAGACTTAGAAACAACAGAAGAAAAAGTCGATGCACTTTGGGATCAAATCTTCAAAACAACACGTGTTTACGAAGAAGACCCTGTTGCAGCTTGGGATGAGCATGAAAGCCGCTTACAAGAAAAAGCTAGTTTCCTTAACGAAAAACAATTTAAAGCATTACATTACACAGCACCAGGGACAGACATTACCATCGGTTTACCTTTAAATCATATTTGGGAAAGTGCCGGAAGCCTTAATGAAAAAGGCGAAGTTTTCGTTGCCAATATGCCAACTGAAGAAGTCTTTACAGCTCCTGATTTCCGTCACATTGATGGTGTTATTTCAAGTACGAAACCATTAAGCTACGGCGGCGTTTTAATCGAAGATATGGTCTTCGAATTCAAAGATGGTCAAGTAGTTAAAGCTTCTGCTGCCGAAGGTGAAGAAACGCTACTACAATTACTCGATAGTAATGATGGCGCACGTTCTTTAGGTGAAGTTGCACTTGTTGCACATCAGTCACCTATTTCACAATCAGGAATTATTTTCTATAATACATTATTTGATGAAAATGCTTCGAACCACTTAGCCTTAGGTTCTGCTTATGCGACTTCTGTTCAAAACGGAACAAAAATGACGCAAGATGAATTAAAAGAAGCTGGCTTAAACCGTTCGACAACTCACGTAGATTTCATGGTTGGTAGTGCTGAAATGAATATCGATGGTATTACACACGACGGAGAGGTCGTTCCAGTCTTTAGAAATGGTGAATGGGCCTTCTAAATCATCAATAAGGAGTAAGGTATGAAAAAAAATAACAAAACGAATAAAACAATTGAACAAGAATTAAGCAAGCAAATGGATGAAATCGACCGTCGCATTGATCGAGGTGGTTGGTTTTACATGATTATTGTCATCCTTCTTCTGTTTATTGGGATTTATGTATTGATAACTTTTTTTCAAATACCTTCAGATGAAAGAATTGACATTACCGAAGTCCAACAGCCATTAATCGATCGCATTGAAAGTTTGGAATCACGCATTGAATTTTTAGAAAATCAAATCGACCTTCCAAGCAATGACTAATAAATATCACCAGTTAAAGGAGCAACTAGATGAAAATTCTTCATATCAATTCCTATTTTTCAACTTCGGGATTGTTTAGTCAGTTATATAGCCGACAGGTACAAATGGGAATAGATATTGATGTTTATGTCCCTATTTCTCATGAATACCCTGAAGATCGTCTTGCTACTTCTGGGGATTATACGAAAGTTCATCGAACTTTCCATCAATTGGATCGCTATATTTTCCACCTTAAACACCATAAAATTTTAAAAGATTTGCTCACTAGTTATGACTTTGAAGCATTCGATATGTTACATGCGCATTCACTTTTCTCAAATGGTTGGCTAGCAAGGCAGATTCATAAGAAATTTAATATTCCATATATTGTAGCTGTTCGTAATGCCGACCTCAGAACATTTTTCCAACGTATGCCCTGGTTAAGACCGATGGGAATCGATATTTTAAAACATGCCAGCCAAATTATTTTCATTTCAAAAAATACCTATAACGAAGTTTATGACCAATATGTGCCGCAAAAATTAGTCGAGAGTTTAAAAGCTAAGACGCAAATTATTGCGAACGGTATAGATGATTTTTGGTTAACCAATCGTTACTACCGTAAAAATCATGTCATTGACAAGCCGCTTCGTATAGTAAGTGTTGGTAAAATATATGCTGGGAAACGCTTTGAAACACTCGCTGAAATGGTGAATGAGTACAACCATTTTTATCCAACTGAATTACATATTGTTGGGCCAGCTTGGGATCAAAAAGTAACCGATCGATTAGTAGAAATGCCACAAGTGGTATATCATGGGTCAAAAGGAAAAGACGAGTTAATCCAACTATATCGTCAAATGGATATCTTTGCTCTCTTGTCTTCTCCTGAGACCTTTGGTTTGGTTTATCCGGAAGCCATGAGTCAAGGTTTGCCCGTTATCTATACAAAAAAAGAAGGTTTTGATAGTTTCTTTGACAATCATCTGATTGGCGTCAGTGTTGAAAAAAATGACACACGTGGCTTCATAAAAGCAGTCGACTATCTGATAAAAAACTATCAACGCGTATCACACAATGCCACTGCTAGCATCGATGTTTTCAATTGGCAAAGTGTATCGCAAAAATATCTGGCTATTTATCATAAGCTACTGACTGAAAAGGAGTAATCATATATGAAGAAAGTTAGAAAAGCCGTTATTCCAGCTGCTGGTTTAGGTACACGTTTTTTACCTGCTACAAAAGCAATGGCTAAAGAGATGCTTCCTATTGTTGATAAACCAACGATTCAATTTATTGTAGAAGAAGCGATAGAATCTGGAATTGAAGAAATATTGATTGTTACTGGTAAAAGTAAACGTTCAATTGAAGACCACTTTGATTCAAACATTGAATTAGAACAACAGTTAGAGAAAAAAGGTCGTGACGATTTACTTGAGTTGATTCAAAAAACAAGTGATATTAGTCTTTTCTTTGTCCGCCAATCTTATCCAAAAGGTTTAGGACATGCGGTTCTTCAAGCAAAAGCATTTGTTGGTGATGAGCCATTTGTTGTTATGCTAGGAGACGATATTATGGAAGATGATGTTCCTCTAACCAAACAATTAATTGATGTTTATAATCAAACACATGCATCGAATATTGCTGTGATGGAAGTTCCTCACGAAGAAACATCAAAATATGGAATCATTGCGCCTGAACGTGAATACGCCGATGGTATTTATAATGTTCTTAATTTTGTGGAAAAACCAAAACCAGAAGATGCTCCAAGTAATTTGGCGATTGTAGGACGTTATTTATTAACACCAGAGATATTTAATATTCTAGAAACACAAGCGCCTGGTGCGGGGAATGAAATTCAATTAACCGATGCCATCGATACATTGAATTTAACCCAGCGGGTTTTTGCCAAACGCTTTGATGGCAAACGTTATGATATTGGGAATAAGCTTGGATTTATGGAAATGAGTATTGACTATGGCTTACGTCACCCTGAAATTAAAGACGAATTACGTGAGTATTTGATTGAGTTAGGAACAAAACTTAAAGAAGAAAAAGAATAATTGGCAAAAAAAGATCCGTGCATTGATTTAAGTGCACGGATCTTTTCTTTTATAAATTATTATCTTCTTGGTCTGTCAGTAAAATAGGGCCATCTTTGGTAATGACGAGTGAATGTTCATATTGAGCACAGTAACCACCATCACGTGTTCGAGCTGTCCAACGATTGGCATCCATTTTCATTTGCCAAGTTCCTGTTGTAATCATTGGTTCAATAGTAATCGTCATGCCCTCTTTTAGGCGCAGACCTTTACCAGGCAAACCATAATGTGGAACAGCCGGCTCTTCATGGATTGTTGGGCCAATACCATGGCCGATAAAGTCACGAACAACACCAAAGCCTTCAGCTTCAGCATAAGTTTGAATGGCATGACCAATATCACCAATGCGATTTCCAACAACAGCTTGTTCAATTCCTAAATATAAAGCTTTTTTGGTTACATCCATCAATCGTTGGTGCTCTGGCGTTATATCGCCGACTGCATAACACCAGCAAGAATCTGAAATGGCTCCATTTAAATCAACACAAAAATCTACTTTAACGATGTCGCCATTTTTTAGCGTATAGTTGGAAGGAAAACCATGGCAGATTTCATCGTTAATACTGGTACAAGTAGCAAATTCATAGCCATCATAACCAATTTGTGCAGCAACCGCTCCTGCTGCTTCAATCTTCTCATGTACAAACTGATCGATTTCTAAAGTTGTAACGCCTACTTTAATAAAATCTCTTAATTCTTTATGGATTCCCGCCAGGATTTTTCCTGACTCTTTCATTGCTTGTATTTCTCTTTCTGATTTTAAAGTTATCAATGTTCGTCTTTTTCTCCTCATTTTTAATTTTCCACAGGCTTCCAATTGATTCTAACATAAGAAGCATCTTTATCGGTAGCCTTATCCTTAATTATTTGATATGTTTCTGTTTGGTTTAAGTGCGGTTTTAAGCGGTAAGAATCAATGCCCACCTGATTGTCTTTGAAAAGCTCTTTCCCATACTTCACTTCAATTGTATCAATCGTATGCTGGGTGATGAAATCTTTTGGCAACGATGAAAAAGCCCAATTGATATACACTAAGTTATTGACATGGTTATTTTCATCGATATCACTGTCGTGAATATCTCTTTCACTAAATAAATAACTTTCAAATTCATCCGGTTTTACAAAACGTTTAAAAGGTATCGTTAACTCTTTATCCACTAAATCCAGCCGTTCTAATGGTTCAACATCCATTCGGACCATTTTACGTGTTTGCCAATTTATTACTGTATATTGTGTAAATACTTCAAATAATAGCTGTTCATCGTTATAAATATCAAAGTATCTAGTAATAAAAAATCGATTTGCGTCCACCACTCTTGTTCGAACGGTAATTTGATCATTTAAAGCAGGCATCTGTAACTGCTTAATATAATATTGAGTAATGACCCAGGTCTCTTCATCTGAAATAATTTTAACATTTGCTTCTTTTTGAAGAAATTGATCGTGCTCACCAGAAAGATAAAGCGTATGCTCAATCAACTTTCCGATATCGAAGATGTTCGCATAATCACTCAAAAAATAATCATCTGTAATACGATAGGTCTGACTAAATGTTTTATATTTACTATCGTCCAACGGTGTTGTCCCCCTCTCGTTGATTTTTGAACATTAATACTATTATACTATTAAATGAAAACTTTGTGGGGAAAAGCTACAATATTTTTCACGAAAAAAACCGAATGCCAAGGGCATTCGGATTACTTTCACTAAAGCTATACAATTGTTCTTTCGAAGTTGTTTTATCTTGAACGACGTAAAATAAAACTTACAACTGCGATAAGAATGATGGCACCGATTAATGCTGGGACGATTGCAAAGCCTCCAACGATTGGGCCAAAGTCAGGGAATAATAAACCACCAACCCATGAACCAATTAGACCTGCAACAATGTTACCAATAACTCCTCCGGGAATATCTCTTCCCATAACGACTCCTGCTAACCATCCGATAACACCACCGACGATTAATGACCATAACCAACCCATTCTTTTCACCTCTCTTGTCTTAATATTGTAGCATTTTTATGCTAAGTTAAGTATACAACACTCAGCCAAGATAGCAAGTAATATGACTTCAATAATTAAAAAATATTAGCGCATTGTTACAAATTCTTCTGCACCTGTCGGATGGATTGCCACCACACTATCAAATTGCTCTTTTGTTGCTCCCATCTTGATTGCAACCGCAAAACCTTGAATCATTTCATCGACGCCTTCGCCAATACCATGTAGACCAATAATTTTCTCTTCGTCACCTAAACACACCAATTTAAAGTAACATGGTTCACGATGCCAGCCTGCAGATGCATACATCGAATAAAATTTATTTGTATAAATTTTTATTCGATCTTCCCCATGAGCTGCAATAGCCTCTTCTTCAGTTAGCCCTACTGTCCCAATGGCTGGGTGAGTGAAAACTACCGTAGGTACATTAGTATAATCGATAGCAGATGTTTTATTCTGATTAAATAAATATTCTGCTACTTGACGACCTGCTTTAATTGCCACAGGCGTTAAATCGATTTTTCCAATGACATCTCCAACTGCAAAAACATTTTCTTCAGCAGTTCTATGCGCATCATCAACAATAATATGACCTTTCGCTGATAGTTTGATTTGTGTATTTTCAATCCCAATTTTATCTGTATTTGGTACACGTCCAATGGCTGCAATCACTCGGTCAACGGTTAAAATGAGTTCACCATTTTGGTAACACTCAATTTTACCTTGATCATTCTTATTATATTCATCAAATGATGTATTTGTTACCAGTTTAGGACCGTCTTTTTCAAAAGCTTCTACTAAACCATCACTTAGCATGCGATCAAATGTACGTAATGGACGATCGTAACGAACAACTAGATGTGATTTAACCCCTAAATCATGAAGTAAACCAGCTAACTCTACAGCTATATAACCTGCACCCACTACCGCTACCGACTCAGGTAAATCTTCCCAAGCGAAAAAGTCATCGGAATTATCTAAATATTCTGATCCTTTTACATCTGGTAAAACAGGATGCCCCCCTGTTGCTAGAAGGATATATTTACCTCTTATCGTTTCATTATTTACTTCAATTTCATGGTTATTTTTTAACACACCATAACCGTTAATATGTTCAACACCATTGCTATTAAAACGATTGGTATAACCTGCTCTTGAACGCTCAACATATCCATCACGAGCTTTTAAAAAGGTTGTATAATCAAAGTTAACATTTTCTGCAGTAAAACCATAGCCTGGTCCATATTTATTAATAGCGGAATTGATCGACGCTGCATACCAACTCACCTTTTTAGGCACACAACCTAAGTTCACACACGTTCCACCTAAGTAGCTATTTTCAATGACAGCGACCTTTGCTCCATATTCAGCAGCTCGGTTTGCTGTTGCAATACCACCACTACCGCCACCTAATACAATTAAATCAAATTCTCTCATGAAATAATTTCTCCTTCCAATGCATCTTCATCAAGTTTTTTCTTCAATCCACACAGCCGCCAGTGTTTGACTAGCAGGAATAACTGCTCCAATACGGCCATGGTTATCATAAGCTCGATAAAATAGTTGTCCTTCTTCATTATATCCACATGCATAAACCAATACCCAGTGATTCCCATAACTATTCCCTAAAATCCGCGATGTGCCAACAATAACTGGTAAAGGATTTTCTTTATTTAGTTGGTCTAATACAATCGGATTTGAAATAAGATGATAGCGAGTCTTAACAGATAGTGGTTTAGGAATAAAATCATTGATACCACTCTTTAAGTCCCATGGAAATGTCCCTCGGTAGGGATACCGATCTTCAATGAGCGGTTTTAATACTTTGATTAGTTTATCCATATCTACTTGGTATCCATATTTTTCTTGGACAAAATAATGGATTAAGGCTGCACTGGCATAGCTTCCACAAATCCCTGGTTTAATCCGATTAACATATTTTTGATAAGGTTTCATTGCTGCCATAGACAATCCATGCCATTTTTTCGGCCACTTAGAACGCGGATAACGGTTTTCCCATTTAATTTTCAACAGCTTCCTCTAATAAATCTTTTGCTAATTCATAGCAGCCTGTAATTCCAGCATTATCCCCTAAAAGAGGTGGAACAATAAAGCTGTCTAAGGCCGGTAGTTCAAGATAGCCATTATTTAATTGTTCGAATTTCTCACGTATCAATGGGAATAATTGACTTTGTTTCATCACGCCACCACCTAAAATAAAGCGTTCGCTACTTAGGGTGACATAGTAGTTATACAGTGCTTGGGCCAAATAATCCGCTTCAAGTTCCCAAACTTCAGCTTGGTCAGCCAATTCAATGGCTTTTTTGCCCCATCTACCTTCAATCGCTGGGCCTGCTGCAAGTGATTCAACACAGTTATCATGGAATGGACAAAATCCTTCATAATAATCGTCTTCATGCTTTCTTAATAACATGTGGCCCGTTTCTGGGTGAGCAAATCCTTCAACGACATTTTCATTCACAACGACTCCACCACCAACGCCTGTTCCAACTGTTAAATAAATACAATTCTTCACATCTTGAGCGGCTCCTTGTCTTAGCTCGCCATATGCTGCAGCATTAACATCTGTTGTCCAAGCGATAGGTAAATTTAGGGCATCTTTTAAAGTCCCATATAAATTAAAATGTTGCCAAGCTAGCTTTGGCGTTGTTGTAATATAGCCGAATGTACCTATGTCTTTATTGACGCCAATCGGTCCAAATGATCCAACACCAATCGCTTTCAACTCAGGAAAGCCTTTAAAGAAATCAATGATTTTTGGCATAACATCTTTTGGCGTTTCAGTGGGATAACTCACTCGTTCAATGAGTTCACCTTCATTTGAAAAAATCGCACATACCATTTTTGTTCCACCAGCTTCTAATGCTCCAATCATCCTATTACCTCTCTTTAATCAATAATTTGATGCAGTCTACACTTGCATCCTCACTATTCCTTATTATATCAGACTATAGCGACTGCACCTAATATAAAATTAAGAACGGTTTTTAAATTTCCATTCTGGGATTGATGGGAATAAGTATTAGAATTCGGCATATAACTCGGCGCATATGCCGATTGATTGGACCTATCGGCATAAAATTCAGATTATATGCTTAATCAGCTATCAGTTCGACACATAATCCAAATTATATGCCTTATGAGCGGTTCGTTTGGACGCACCTCATGAGAATATTAGCTTCGAAAAAACATGTTAATTTTTTCTTTAGTCTCATTTAGAACTGTCGAGTTTATACTTGCCAGTTTACCTCTCTTTATAACGAGAAAACATCCAATGATCAACCTTCATCATACAAAAAACAAACTTTTAAACGATAGTCTCATGAACAGCGAATACCATATTACGGTACTCAACAAACTGTTTCACTATCATTTAAAAGTTCGGATTTATTTAATATCTCTAACAAAATTTCCACTCGTAACCGAGCATCTTGCTTTAATAGTTAGCTATATCTTGATAAGCCAGACGATGTTGACGTTCAAACACTTCGATTGTTTGGTCATAATAATCAAGTAGTTCTCTAGTTGCACGGTTCCATGAATGTTTTTCTGCTTCTCTACGGGCAGCTAGTCGAATTTTTTCCATTAATAATGGATTATCTAGATTTTTTAATGCGGCCATTAAGCTATTAGTATTACGAGATTCAAAAATAAAGCCTGTTTCATTGTCTGTAACTTGTTCTAAAGTTGGTCCATTTTCTGCTGCGATCACAGGTAAACCAGATGCCATGGCTTCCGAGATGACTAAACCAAAGGTTTCAGAAATAGATGGGAATATAAACGCATCCCCTGTCGCAAAAGCTGTTGAAAGGTCTTCTCCATGAAGAAACCCTAGGAAAGTTGTTGGTGTGTCTTTAAACAATTCTTCTAAGTTTTCACGTTCAGGACCATCACCAACAAACGCTAAACAAATATCAACGCGGTGATTAAACATGACTCTTAACTGATCTAGATCTTTTTCAGCTGCTAAGCGGCCGACATAGACTAATAACTTTTTATCCGCTTGATTAAAGGTTAAACGCTGATATAATTCCTCATCAAAAAAGTCTGGATGACGTTGTTCTAAATCGATTCCGCTTGGTAATACACCAACCGTTTCAATTTGTTGCTCGTTCAACTCTCCTAACAGGGTCTTGGAAACAGTGATATTTAATTCAGAGAATTGATACCAATAACGAATGTATTCCCATAAAATTGGTTTTAACAAAGGCATTTTATAGTGATCAAGGTAATTTGGCATGTGTGTATGGTAAGACGTTAATAAAGGTATGTTGAGTTGTTTCGCATAACGAACGGCAGATGTCCCCATAAAAAATGGATTGACCGCATGAATAATATCGGGTTTGAATGCTTTCAGAATATATTTAATTTTTCGACTAGGTATTCCCCAAGGTCGTGAGCCGTAAAGAGGAAATGTGAGTGTTTCAATTCTGAAAACAGGGACACCTTCATATTCATCAATTCCTAAGTCAGGCGAAATAACAATCACTTCATGCCCTAATTTTTTCATTTCAACAACCATCTTTGCAAAACGAGTACAAATACCATCAGTGGCTGGAACAAAAGTTTCAGTAACAATCGCTATACGCATTTTCGGACTCCTTATCAATTAATCCTATTCTTCAATCATCAGCTCTTATATTTATACACTATCATACCAATTTTGATTTACTGCAAAATTAATGTAAATTTTATGTAAACCACCTTATTAAATCACTTTATTTTTCAGAAAAACGTTGAGGTTTCCCTTTATTCTTTTGCTTTCTATGTCTATTCTTGTTCTTTTTAGCTTTTGTTGCCGGCGAGTTTTGCGTGGCTGAAGCTGATTTTGGCTTTCGAGCTTGCATTGGTCTGGCGCTTGAATTACTTTCTGAGTCTTCCACTTTAGCGTCTCTTGCTAACTCACGAACTTCTAGATCCACAATGTTTTGCTGATAAACAATTTTTTCTGTTAACTGAATCGAACGCGCGTCCAAGATGTTTTGTAAATCACGAAGTTCTTGCTCATTCACTAAGGAAATCACAATTCCCTTGTGCCCCATTCGTCCAACACGACCTGAGCGGTGGAAATACGTATCCAAATCTCTCACGCGATTATAGTGAATCGCAAAAGGTAAAGCTGGAATATCCATCCCACGACTGGCTAAATCAGTCGTTAATAAATATGTCACTTCAGCTGCTCTGAATGATTCAATCGCATATTGACGCTCTAATTTATTCACTTGACTATGTAAAGTAGCAACTTTTATGCCATCATGTAATAATTTGCTGGCTACTTGATCGAGTTCATTTACTTGTTCAAAAAACACAATCGCATGCATATTTTCGACTTGCGCTAATCTTCTTAACTGCATTAATTTTTGACGATCATTCGTCAGTATATAATGGTGATCGATTGGTAGACGATTATCTTGTGAAGTCATTTGAATTAATGGAATCGTCGTTGGCGCTTGAACTAATTCTAATAACGGCGCGCCAAGAGTAGCACTCACCCATACTTTTTGGACTTGATTATCTAGTCTTTTTTCAATTTCATTTAAGGATTGACGGTGTTCATCTTGCCATAAAAAGTCAGCTTCGTCGTAAACAATGGTCTCAACAAGATGGACTTTTAATTTTCGACTTTGGTTTAATAATTCTAAAAAACGACCGGGTGTTGCCACAATTAATTCAGGTTTTTCTTTTAATTCCTCTATTTGGCGTTTAATATTGGCGCCACCTAAAATCGTTTGTACTTTAATTCCTAAAGGTTTTGACCAATCTTGCGCAACTTCACCTATTTGCTTGACTAATTCTTGAGATGGGGCCAAAACAATCACTTGCAGGATTGAATTAGCTTCAATTTTTTGAAGCAAAGGTAATAAATATCCCAGCGTTTTCCCTGTACCAGTCGGTGAAATCGCTACGAAGGATTGTTTATTTGTCATCGGCTCAAACATCGCTGCTTGAATCGGGGTCGCTTCATCAAATCCTTTCAACTGCCAATATTCTTTGAGTGTTTCATTCAAATTCATTTCTTTCACCTTTTCTAAAAGTCTAAGTCAGCAGACTTGCGTAATAATTGCATCACAGTTGCTACTTGTAGTGATAATTGCTTCCAATTTTCATAGCGTACTTTTTGATGAATATTATCTTTATCTAATAATACTTCTGAAAAGGCAATAAGCTCATCATACATTGGATTTTCAGGCACATAACTAATCACATTCGCTGCTTGTCCTGATCGATTAATTAATTTCACAGCCGATATTTTTGAGATGTTTTTTATGACAACCGTTTCATCATCAAAATAAATTTCGCTGTCTAAGGCAGAATGAACGCCTTTTGAAACGAAGATATTTATTTGTGAATTTTTATATTTTAACATCATATTTCCAAATAAATCGATGCCATTGACACCTTTGACGGTATGGTAAGATACGTCGTCGGGTAGGCCAAATAAATCTACTGCTACATAAATTGGATAGACCCCTAGGTCCATGAGTGATCCGCCAGAAAATTGTGGATTGAAAATATTCGGTCCATCCTTATTGGCTTTCATTGCTTCATTATAATCTTCGTAGCGAGATGAATACTGGCCAAGATTAAAGTTCGCTCCTAGGAAAGGAAGCGAATGCCCTTTTTTCAAATTATTGACTAATTGATTCAGACGGCGGTAATTACGATTGTGATAATGTAGTGCTGCTTCGAAGACTAGCACATTATTTTTGCTTGCTTCATTAAAAACTTGATGCCATTCTGCTACATTGCTAAAAGCAGGTTTTTCTACAATGACATGTTTGCCTGCTCGAATAGCGGCAATAGCTTGTTCTGCATGCAGACTATTAGGACTAGCAATATAAATAAGGTCAATTTCTGGGTCAAATAATAATTGATTGAGTGTAGAAGTATAGTAGTCAGCTTTATAAATTGTAGCAATGTCTTTTGCGCTGGCATTGCTTCTTGAGTAAACTGCTTTAAGATGATATTTTCGTGTAAGTTTTAATGCTTTAATGAATTGTTCGGTAATGCTTGAGGTACCAATGGTTCCAACGTTTATCATGATAAGGCCCCCTATAAGTTATTATCTTTATTTTAACAAATATCTCTCCATAAGCCTAACTATTCTGATTAATTTGTTATAGTTAGTAGAAGAAAAACTTTCAAATAAAATGAGTAAGTAACGTGCTAGAAACAGCTTGTTACTTACTCATTTCGTTTTTATTATCCGACTAAACTTTCATCAGAAATTTGACTTAAGTAATCATCAATTTCTTGAATCACTTCTTGGAGGTTGTTTTCACCAAATGGTGATTTTAAATTCGCTTTTTTAACAATTTCCCCAAATGGTAGTGTTCCACCGACTTCACAAATAGCTAAGTAGTCTGCCCAAGCGGTTGGATCGTTGTCCGCTTGGCTTCTCTTCCAAAATTGGAAGGCACAAACTTGAGCTAAGGTGTAGTCAATATAGTAGAATGGGGAACCGAAAATATGGCCTTGACGGAACCATAAACCACCATTTTCATAAAACGGATTGCCATCATAGTCTTTCCATGGGTTATATTCTTTTTCTAGGCGTCTCCATGTTGCTCGACGCTCTTCTGGTGTCATTTGCGGTTTTTCATACACTTCATGTTGGTAATGGTCCACTAAAACGCCATATGGCAAGAAAGTTAGAGCATCTGCTAAATGACTATATTTATATTTAGGCGTTTGTTCTTCAAAGAATAATTCCATCCATGGCCAAGCAAAGAACTCCATCGACATAGAATGAATTTCACAGCTTTCGTAAGTTGGCCAAATTGATTCAGCAGTTGTAATCCAACGTGATTGATAAATTTGGAAAGCATGCCCAGCCTCATGTGTTAAGACATCAATGTCTCCTGAAGTCCCATTAAAGTTCGAGAAAATAAATGGTGATTGGTAATTCGGAATATAAGTACAGTAACCGCCACCTTGTTTACCAGGTTTTGTGACTAAATCCATTAAATCATTAGCCGTCATAAAATCAATGAATTCTCCAGTTTCAGGCGAAAGTTCGTGATACATTTTCACACCACTTTTAACAATTTCTTCCGGTGTCCCTTTAGGCTTTGCATTACCATCCTTGAAAGTAATCGGTAAGTCATAGTGTTTTAAGTCTTCAATTTCAAGGCGGTCTGCTTGGCGTTGATATAATTTATTGGCCACTGGCACCACATGTTTTAAAACTTCTTGACGGAAAACTTTAACATCTTCACGATTATAGTCAAAACGGTTCATACGAATATAGCCCATCTCAACAAAGTCTTTAAAGCCAAGTTCTTTAGCCATTTCATCACGTGTTTTTACTAACTCATCATAAATACGATCAAACTCATCTTGATTGCTAGAGAAAAAGTTACTAATCAATCCCGTCACATCTTGACGTTCTTTTCGATCCGTTGATTGTGCAAAGGCACTTAATCCACTTAAGTTATAAGTTTCCCCTCTATACTCTATTTCTGCTGAAGCGATTAATTTACCATATTCACTTGAAAGTTTATTTTCCTTTTGAAGTAAAGGAATAATTTTCGCATCAAATACTTTTAAATTGTTCTCAGCGATCATAAAGAATGTTTTAGGTAATTTCTCTTCAAAATCTTGACGAAATGGACTGTCTAAAACAGCTTGATAATAAGTCGTTGTTACTTCAGAAATGAAAGGTTCATTTTCATCCCAAAAATCATTTTCAGCTTCATAAAATTCATCTTTCGTATTGATTGAATGACGAATAGAAGATAAAGTTGCTTGTGTATCGATGTTATTTTGCAGGCTTTGGAATTTTTGAATCGCTTCATAGCCTTCCGCAGCTGATTCTGCTCGGCGAATTTGTTCAACATAGTCACGCGCTTCCTCTAAGACTTCATCTAAATCAGGGCGTTGATAAGGCATATCATTAAATTGCATTCGATCACTACTTTCTATAAAATAATTCTAATTATACCATATTGGAGATATTTATTAGAACATTAACCGTAAGGACTTGACTTAATGTTGTATAATAGAGTAAAGGGGATAAGGTGGAGGAAATGACTCAAAAAAATACTGAACGCCATTATTATTCAATGAGCGGTCGCTTTATTTCGCATAAATTTATTAAAACGACTGATCCTATTATGATTCTCATTAAATTTCAAGTTGAAGATGAAGTTAAAACAGCCATTGTGGTGAAAAATGCCTTAGGTTTTATTGAAGATGTCTTTCCAGACGATCAAATCAGCTTGTATGGCTATAACAACCAACAGAATCAATTTATCGTAAGTAAATATCTCGTTAAATCGCAGCAAGAAAATCCATACTCCAGTCATTTAAAATACCCGAAACAACGTCATCCTGACGATTCTTTATAGGAGGAATTCATTTGTCTACAGATAAGCCATCCGTCAACGATATTCAAGAAACACAAGCTGAAATCCGCGATAAAATTGAACAAAAATTAAAGTTATTACCGGATTTACCTGGCTGTTACCTTATGAAGAATCGTGATGACGAAATCATTTATGTAGGTAAAGCTAAAAATTTAAAAAATCGTGTCCGCTCCTATTTTAGAGGCGCACACGATGCGAAAACAACCAAATTGGTTTCTGAAATCCATCACTTTGAAACGATTATTACGAACAGTAATAAAGAAGCCTTGATATTGGAAATTAATTTAATTCAAAAATACAAACCTTTGTACAATATTCGTTTAAAAGATGGAACGATGTACCCGTATTTGAAAATCACAAATGAACGTGATCCTGAGTTGATCATTACTAATGTGGTGAAAAAAGACGGAGGTATTTATTTTGGGCCGTTTCCGAATGTTTATGCCGCAACGAATACACAGCAATTGTTGCATCGAGTATATCCTTTGCGTCGTTGCCCTAAAAATGAGAAGCGGGCATGTTTTTACTACCATCTTCACCAGTGCATTGGGCCATGTGACCATGAAGTTAGCGTCGAAGAATATCAAGAACAAATTAATCACATTAAACGCTTTTTCAATGGCGATGTGAGTGAAATTAAAAATGATTTGAAGACTAAAATGGCGCATGCATCTGAAAAGTTGGAGTTTGAATTAGCAGCTGATTACCGTGATCAGCTTGATTATATTGATACAACCCTTGAACGCCAGACGGTGATGAGTGAAGACTATGATAATATGGATGTCTTTGGTTATACCTTTGACCGTGGTTGGTTGTCGATTCAAGTGTTTATGCTGCGTCAAGGTTCGATTTTAAAGCGTAAAGCAGCCATCTTCCCTTGTTACACTGAACCTGAGGAAGAAGTAACAACTTTCATCGCCCGCTTTTATCATGAACAAAATCATATTAAACCTAAAGGAATATTGGTACAAAGCGATGTTGACCATGATACTTTAGAAGAAGTTTTGGAAATTTCGGTGCATACGCCTTTGCGTGGTAAGAAACGCAGTATGCTCGAGCTATGCGAGAAGAATAGCAAGCTTGCCCTCGATGAGAAATTCCGTCTCGATGAAAATAATCAACGAAAAACAATTGGTGCTATTGAAGAATTAGCCGAAGCCTTGAATATTGAACAGGCCAATTATATTGAAGCCTTTGACCATTCCAATATCCAAGGAACCGACTCTGTATCCGGTATGGTGGTTTACGTTGATGGCAAGCCTGAACGTAAAAGCTATCGCAAGTATAAAATTAAAACCGTTGAAGGTGCCAATGAGTTTGCCCATACTCAAGAAGTTATCCGTCGGCGCTATACGCGTTTGTTGAGGGAAGAAAAACCTTTACCAGATTTGATTTTAATGGACGGCGGAAAAATTCAAGTCCGTGCTGCTCGAGACGTCTTGGAAAATGAACTCGGTCTAATGATTCCAATTGCAGGCATGGTTAAAAACGACCGCCACAAGACGGCTTCTTTAATGGATGGCTACAGTGAAGAAGTCCTCGACCTAGACCCGCGCAACCAAGCCTTCATGCTCATTCAGCGTATCCAAGAAGAAGTGCATCGCTATGCGATTAGTTACCACCGCCAAGTGCGTAGCAAGTCGCATTTCGCCTCCGAATTGGATCAAATCCCAGGTGTTGGCCCTAAGACACGGAATAAGTTACTAAAACATTTTAAATCCTTGCAGCGAATGAAAGAAGCCGATATCGAAGAATACCGTAAACTTGGTATTCCGCAAACAACCGCCAAAAGAGTCCTTGAAACACTTAATGAAAGTAAATAACTCTGCTTGGGTTGGTGGAGAGTGCGAAGTCGCTAAGCTGTCATTTGGCAAACGGTGGAGCGTGGGAAGTCGCCACACTGCCGTTTGGTAATCGCAGGGAAGTAATTTGAGTTGAGGGGCACGCGTTCACTAAACGCAGGGAACTAAAGCCATTTGAAGGGCACCCGTTCAGCATACGCAGGGAACTAAATGCGTTTGAGGGGCACGCGTTCACTAAACGCAGGGAACTAAAGCCGTTTGAGGGGCACGCGTTCACTAAACGCAGGGAACTAAATCCGTTTGAGGGGGACGCGTTCACTAAACGCAGGGAACTAAAGCCATTTGAGGGGCACGCGTTTAGCAAACCGCAACACACTAGCCCCCACCTTTCACCAATAGCAGAGATATTTATTAAAAAAATCGTAAGCGACTCTAAATGCAAGTTGCTTACGATTTTTTGATTAGTATACAATAACGGGGGTACCGTAATTCACATATTCGTAAATGGTGCCCATGTATTCTAGCGGCGTATTGATACAGCCGAGGGACCCACTGTAGGTATAGACATCGCCGCCAAAGGCCCATTGCCAAGTGGCATCATGGATTCCTTGATCGATGTAATCAAAACGAATCCAGTAGGAGACTGGAACTTCGTAGTCATCTTCGGTACGAGGTGAGTAGCCTGTTAGTTTCGTATCGCGTAACATCTCGATAACCGCATTAGCCCCAGGCACAGTCTCTGTTCCCGTTTGTCCACTCACAATATTGGTTGATAAAATGAGTTCACCTTCATTATATAAATAAAGCATTTGATTGGCTAAGTCTATTTCAACATAGCTTGTACCGATGTCGTTAGCTGAATTTGGCACACCACCGGTGTTGTAGACAACAGGCTCGCGACGAACATCGACGCCAGCGATTAAATCTTCAATCATTAAATCAACGGTTGGTTCGATATCAATGGCCCAACCTAAAATGCCTGCTGGAATCGTAATGGTCCCTTGCAAGGTACTTTCAAATTGGCGTTCTTTATTATAGGTTGAATATTTTTCATTTAAGTCATAGACAAATTCAGTAATGGATTCACGGTCAAATACAATTTGATTGTTAGCGTCAAAATAAATCCATGCCTCAATTTGAGAAGGTGTGATTATTAACTCATCGCCACCGACTTCTAGAATATATTCGAAACTACTTGCTGTTTTAATTTTGGAGAACATATCAACAACTCTTTTTGAGTCATCTTCCATTTCCGGTTGTAAATAACTATCTTCAATTTCTAACTGAATATCACCTGTGTCCAGATGATTAACGAGATCTTCAGCCAGGTGATCAAAATCAACTTGTTCACCAACAGTACTACTATTGATATAAAAACCTTCATTTTCTTTATAAGCAATATGCGCATTTTCGGATTGCGTTCTGTCCGCATTCACAATTCCTTGCTCTTCTAAAGTATTCACCAATTCTTGTCTATCAATCTGTATTTGATTACTCAAGACATTTTGATATTCATTGGCTTCCACTAAGTTCGAAAACCAGAACAAAGGATCTTGATGATTAAAGTATTGGTTCAAATTCGATTCAAATGAAAATTTTGGTTGCAAGTCTGACAATTGTAATGTCGCAACAACGTCGCCTTTTTCAGTTAAACTAATTTTGCGGTTACTTAAGTCTTCTTCAATTTTCTTTTGGGCGTCTTCTAAGCTCAAATGGCTGATGTCAACCGAGCCAAAATGTGTATTGGCAACAAATTTGTCTGAATAGTAAGCTAAGCCGACGACATAAAGCGCCAAAACAACGAAGATTGAGCCTAAAATAGCTTTGATTATTTTTTTCAATAAATATCCTCCTACAGTAGGTATATTGATTCTAATCTATCATAATTTATTCACTTCAACAAGGGATTTTATTAAATTTATAAGGACTATCTTAAGAAAATAAATAATAATCAAAAAAACCACTCTTTTCTTAATCAATCACTGACAAGAAAAAAGTGGTTTATTTAGTGATATTTATTAGAGGGTTTTAAGGGTTTCTAATAATAATTCGTTGACGATTTGTGGGTTGGCTTGTCCGCGCGTCGCTTTCATAATTTGACCAACGAAGAAGCCAATAGCACGGTCTTTACCGTTTTTGAAGTCTTCGACTGATTGTTGGTTTTTCGCAATGACCTCATCAATGATTGGTTGAAGTTTTGCAGGATCACTTAATTGAGCCATGCCTTTTTCTTCAACGATGGCTTTTGCATCGCCACCTTCAGTAATTAAAATCTTGAAGAGTTGCTTCGCAATTTTCGAAGAGATGGTTCCATTGTCAATCAAGGCAATCATTTCAGCTAGGTTTTCTGCTGTTAATGCTGTATCGCTTATAGAGACTTTTTGGTTATTTAAATAGGCAGATACTTCACCCATCAACCAGTTAGAAGCTTGTTTTGGATCTGCTCCAGCCGCTACGGTATCTTGGAAGAAGTCTGATGTTTCTTTATTTAAGGTTAAGACCATGGCGTCGTATTCCGGCAATTCATATTCATTGACGTAACGATGACGACGTACATCTGGCATTTCAGGAATCGTCGTTTTAACCGATTCAATCCACTCATCACTAATGAAAACTGGAGGTAAATCTGGTTCTGGGAAGTAGCGGTAGTCTGCTGCCCCTTCTTTCACCCGCATCAATTGGGTTGAAGCGGTGGTTTCATCGTAACGGCGCGTTTCTTGTTGGATACGACCACCTGAACGTAAGATGTTTGCTTGACGTTTTTCTTCAAATTCTAAGCCTTTACGCACATAGTTAAAACTATTTAAGTTTTTAATTTCTGTTTTTGTACCAAAGGCTTCTTGACCATAAGGTCGTATAGAAATATTACCGTCACAACGTAGCGATCCTTCTTCCATTTTCACGTCAGAAATCCCGGTATACATAATTTTTTCACGTAAAACTTCTAGAAACACATAAGCTTCCTCCGGTGAACGGATGTCTGCTTCAGTAACAATCTCAATAAGAGGTGTCCCTTGACGGTTTAAATCAACATAAGAGAAGTTATCCGTACCGTGGGTGTTTTTACCTGCATCTTCTTCTAAGTGAATACGTTCAATGCGGATACGGCGTGTTTGCCCATCTACTTCAATATCAATATAGCCATTGCGGCCAATTGGATAGTCCGCTTGCGAAATTTGGTAAGCTGAAGGATTATCTGGGTAAAAATAATTTTTACGGTCGAATCGCATATGTTGGGTAATCTCACAGTTTAAGGCTAAAGCTGCACGCATACCGTACTCTACTACTTGACGATTTAAAACTGGTAAAGCTCCTGGATATCCCCAGTCTTTTTCATTTGTATTTACATTAGGCTCTGAACCGTATTGTACCGGAGAACTACTAAATATTTTTGATTTTGTTTTTAATTCCACATGGACTTCAAGTCCAATAACTGTTTCAAAATTCATTTATTTTGCCTCCTCAATTGCTGGTTTTTGTAAATGGAAGTCATGTTCTGCTTCAAAAGCCGCTGCAAACTGATATAAAGTTGCTTCATTTAAAATATTTGCATGCAGTTGAACCCCAATCGGCATATTGTTTTTGTCAAAACCAGCTGGGAATGAAATGGCTGGAATACCTGCTAGGTTAGCTGTTACCGTTAGAATATCCGCAACATACATTTCAACTGGATTCTCAATCTTACCGCCAATTTTATAAGCAGTACTTGTAGTAGTTGGGCCTAAGATAACATCATAGTCTTCAAATAGTTTTTTAAAGTCTTGAATAATGACCGTTCTAACTTGAGCAGCCTTTTTGAAGTATTTGTCAAACGAACCTGAACTTAAACTATAAGTTCCTAACATGATCCGCTTTTTCACTTCATCACCAAAGGCTTCACTTCTAGAATTAACATAAATCTCTTCTAGATTAGTTGCGTCTGTCGAGCGATAACCATAACGAATACCATCAAAACGTTGCAAGTTTGATGAAGCTTCCGCTGAAGCGATAATATAATACACATTGGCACCATATTGTGTATGTGGTAAAGATACTTCTTCTATAATCGCACCTTTACTTTCAAAGAAATCCGCTACATCTTTGACAGCTTGACGAATATCTTCACTTACAATATCTGATTTAAATTCTTTAGGAAAAGCAATACGCATTCCTTCAATGGATTGGCCGATTTTTTCAGAGAATGTCTCAGGTTGGTCAGGAATACTGGTTGAATCATGGTTGTCATGACCAGCAATCACTTCAAGTAACAAAGCATTATCTTCAACAGTAAGTGTTAAAGGACCCACTTGGTCAAAACTAGAACCAAAAGCAACAACACCATAACGTGACACTAAACCATAGGTTGGTTTTAAGCCTACAAGCCCATTAAAAGCTGCAGGTTGGCGGATACTTCCACCTGTATCTGTTCCTAAAGATGCAGGAACTTGACGGGCAGCAACTGTCGCAGCAGAACCACCTGAAGAACCTCCAGGAACACTTTCTGTATCCCACGGGTTGCGTGTTATTTTAAAGGCTGAACGTTCAGTGGTTGATCCCATAGCAAATTCATCCATATTTACTTTACCAACAATAACAGCACCGGCAGCTTTTAATTTAGCTACAACGGTCGCATCATAAGTTGGAACAAAGTTTTCTAGCATCTTACTAGCTGCTGTTGTCACTAGATTTTCAGTTAAAATATTATCTTTAACAGCGATTGGGATACCATTTAAACGTGGAGCATCCGAGCCATAACCAATACGGTCGGCTTCTTTCGCTGCTTCTAGCGCCGCTTCTTTGTTTAAGCTTAAATAAGCCCCTATGGTTTCATCGGTTGCTTCAATTCGATCAAAAATTGCATTAACTAATTCAACTGAAGTAAATAGCCCTTGAGCTAAACCTTCTTTCATAGCAGTGATTGTTTCTGGAAATTTACTCATGCTGATGGCGCCTCACTTTCAATAATTGCTGGAACTTGAATAAATGTCTCATGGACTGTTGGAGCATTCGCTAAGTATGCATGCATTTTATTATCTCGAACCGCCACATCTTCACGGAAAACATTAAATAAATCATTCCCATGATAAGTTGGCTTAACATCTTCGGTATCCACTTCTTGTAAATGCTCAACAAACTCAATAATATCATTAAAACCGTCAGCAAATGCATCAATTTCCGCATCTGCAAAACGTAATTTAGCTAAGCTGGCTACACGAGCAACCTCTTCTTTATTAAATATCATTATGTCAACCTCCAATTTTATTTATGCTTATTGACGGAAAATATATCCACTAAATTCACTACTCACAGCTGAACGGGAAACCACCGCTTCAACTCCAGCGATTGATTCAATTTTAATTTCAATGGGTATGCCTTCCGGTAAGCGGCTATAAGCCACATCCGTCACATATTGTGTGAGTGCTGCTATTTCTGTTTGTAAGTAAAACTGAGTCATTATATTGATGTTTAAGCTAGCTAAGCCACCATCAATATACAAAGCTTCTCCAGTTATCCCATTGAGATGCGGGAAGAAGCCTACAATATCTTCTGAGAATAAATCAAAATACATATATTGATCATTCGTCCCACCACCTAATTGTGGTAAGGCTACCCGATATTCATTACGATCAGTCCAGTCAGTGACATAGTTACCTTCACGCGAAATACCATCTGCAACATAAGTTCCACCAGAAATATCATTGTTAGGTGATTGACGGAATATCCCCACTACGATTGGAATATTTCTTAATTCTGGTGTATTTCTTAATCGGCCAACAATAATATTGGCATAAGCTTTACCCCGCTCACGCATTTCACCCATGGATATTTCTTGCTCATACTGATTGCCATCCGCATCTGTATATTGGTAAACACTGTTCATCGCTAGGCCAATAACGATACCGGCCATATTAAAGCCTTCTTCAGTCTCAACCATAATATTCTTTTCCATAATTTGCGTTAAATAAATGGGTGTTGCATTGGCATTAACGATGACTTGGTCTTCTTCTGGAGTAGACTCTTCTGCTGTAGGATCTTCAGGGGTTTCTGATGGATCAATTGAAGAGCTCTCCTCAACGGATTCTACGACTTCTGTGCTTTCTGGTAAAGCCGGATTTAAGCCTTCAGGATTGTCGGCTGATTCTCTATCCACCCAAGCAGTCATGGTACTTAAGTCAATAAGTTGACCTTCTTGTAAGAAATATTGATCAGTTGGAAAAATATCCTGACTGACCCTTACCAATCCCGCTTCAAATGCTTCCATATTCCCGCTAGAAGATAAACTATAGGAGGCGTTGGCTGCATCACTTAATTGATAGCGCCCATCACGAATGACCGCCCGGTAATAGTCATCAGAAATTTGATTGGATGTTGTTTGGACAGTTACTTGATTTAAAGATACTGGCTCTTGGGATGAAATTTCTTCATCCAAATTCGTCAAACACCCCGAAAGTAACAAACTAGCGCTTATGACTAGCGTTAATGGTTTAAACCACTTGTTCATCTTATTCTTCCCCTTCTTCTATATGAGCTAAAAATTGGGCTTCATCCCAAATTTCCACCTCTAAAGATTCTGCCTGGCTTAATTTGCTACCGGCATCCTCACCTGCGATTAAAATATCAGTTTTTTTAGAGACACTTCCCGTTACTTTAGCTCCATAACGTTCCAAAATAGCTTTGGCTTCTGGGCGAGAATAACGTTCCATTTTACCCGTCAAAACAACAGTTTTATCTAGCCAAAACGAATCTTCTAAAGCTGCTTGCGCTATCTCATCATCGTCTTCGTTTTCCATATTAATACCAGCTTCAACTAATCTTTGAATTAAGGTATGGCTTTCTGCTTGTTCAAAATAAGAAACAATTGATTGGCTAATCATTGGGCCAATTCCATCAATTGTCTCCAATTCATCTTCAGTTGCAGCCATAATCGCTGACATCGATTTAAATCGTCTAGCAATTAATTGAGCAGCATTCAAACCGACATGTCGGATACCTAAACCAAACAATAAACGTTCAAGTTCATTTGTTTTGCTGGCTTCAATCGCATTTAATAATTTGTTGGCAGATTGTTCTTTCGTATTATCCAACTTCAGTAAATCATCCATCGTGAGATAGTATAAATCAGCTACATCCTTAACCAAATCAATGGCTAGCATATTTTTAATTTTTTGACTACCAAGACCAACAATATTCATCGCATTTCTTGAGACAAAATGACTCATTTGAGCTAGACGCTGTGCTGGACATAGAGGATTCACACATCTTAAGGCCACTTCCCCTTCAAAACGTTCTAAAGACGAACCACATTCAGGACAGTGACTAGGTATTTTCAGCGGTTCACTGCTTTCATCACGTTCATCGATCAGAACACTTATGACTTCCGGAATAATATCTCCCGCTTTATGAATCATCACTTGATCATTTAAACGGACATCTAATTCTTTAATCAAATCAATATTATGTAAGCTAGCTCTTTGGACAATCGTACCTGCTAACTGTGTCGGCTCCATCACTGCAGTCGGAGTAATAACGCCTGTCCTTCCCACAGTCCAATCCACATCAATCACACGGGTTTGAGCTACTTCAGCCTGGAATTTATATGCAATCGCCCAACGTGGCACTTTAATCGTATAACCTAGCGCCTCTTGATGCGCAACTTCATTCACTTTGATGACAACCCCATCAATTTCATAAGGAAGGTCTTGACGACTGGCTTCAACCTCTTTGATATAGGCTTCAACTTCTTCAATATTTTGGCAGACTTTACGGAGTGGGTTCGTCCTCAAACCCGCTTCTTCCAATCCAGTAAATAACTCTGCTTGAGACGCAGGTCTAAAACTATCATTATATACTGCGCTATATAAAAAGATATTGAGCTGTCGACTGGCTGCTTCTTTAGGATTAATTTGTCTTAAACCACCTGCAGCAGCATTCCTAGGATTGGCAAAAGGTGTTTGCCCGGCTTCATCACGTTCTTCGTTTAATTTAACAAAGACATCTTTTGCCATATAAGCTTCCCCACGAATTTCTGTCGAAATATCTTGCGTGAGTCTTAAAGGTAGCGAACGGATAGTTCTTAGATTCGACGTAATATCCTCGCCAATTTCCCCATCACCACGCGTAGCGCCACGAACAAAGCGACCTTCTTCATAGGTCAAATTGATGGCCAAACCATCGATTTTACATTCACACATAAAGCTAACGTTTGTCCCGACCTGCCGTGTTACACGTTCGATAAAAGCGGCTACTTCATCCATATTAAAGGCATTTCCCATACTATACATAGGAGCGGCATGCCTTACTTTTTGAAAACCTTCACTTAATTCATCGCCCACTCTTTGTGTAGGTGAATCTGTTGTAATCCATTCAGGGTGTTGGTTTTCAATCGTTTCTAATTCTCGATATAGTTGATCATATTGTTCATCAGAAATGGTAGGTTTATCGAGTACATAATATTGATAGGCATAATCATTTAGTTGTGTTTTTAAATCTTCTAGTCTTTGTCTTTGCAGACTATTTGATTGTTCAGATGCTTCCATAACCGAACTCCTTTGCATCAAAATTAGAACATTATCCATCCTAGTATATCAAAAAACTGTTAAATATGCGTACTAATTATCGACATTTAATGTTTGCTTAAATAAGCACTAATCAGCTTGTGCCACGCATTATTTTAAACTTTTTTGATTGGAGCAAAACCGGCTAATAATTCTTTAATTCCTTGAGATTTAAAGGCAATACTTAAAGTCGTGTCTTGCTTATTTTCTTTCACTTGCACAATGGTGCCTAAGCCCCAGGCCTTATGTTCAACGGTGTCGCCCACTTTCCAATCAATTTTTTCAGCGCTTTGATGGATCGTTGTTTTGATAGGGCGATTTTTACTTAAATTCACTTTATTCGAAGCGGAACTTGATTGTCGAGAATTCCGGCTTGTGACAGTCACACGATTAGACTGTAATCGATGTTGGAAGCTTAGACCAATGCGCTCTAAATATTGGGGATCAATTTCTTCAATAAAGCGACTCGGTAAATTTTGCTGATAACGTCCATAAAATAAGCGGCTTTGCGCAGAAAGAATATAAAGAACTTTTTCTGCCCGCGTCATCGCAACATAAGCAAGTCGGCGCTCTTCTTCTAACTCATCATCACTTTCTGCTGCTCGACGTAGAGGGAAAAGACCCTCTTCCATCCCCACAATAAATACATATGGAAATTCCAAACCTTTTGCCGCATGCATCGTCATTAAAGTAACTTGAGACGAGCTTTCGGTATCATCAGCTACATCGCTAACTAAAGAAATATCGGTCAGAAATTGGGTTAAAGCAGCGATATTTTCTTCTTCTTGGCCATCATTTTCAGCATCTTGTTCAATAAAATCAGGATCTGTTTCTTGAATCGTCACTGTTTCTGATTCATCAAATTGCTGGGTAACCGACGCAAATTCATCTAAGTTTTCAATTCGATTTTGCGCTTCTAGCGATCCTTCTTCTTGTAATGCCATGACATAACCTGTTTGCTCCCAAACTTGTTGCACAAGCTCTGTAATATTTAGAAATTCTGCCTGTTGTTGTAGAGCTTTAATCAAACGTCTAAATGATGATAGCTTTTGAATGGCAGCCTTAGGTAAATTAGAATGAGGGAGTTCTTCAATGGCATTAAACCATGAAAGATTCATACTATCAGCAAAATCTGCCAAACGTTCAACGGTTGTGGGGCCAATCCCTCTTTTAGGTACATTCACAATTCGATTAAAGCTAATATTATCATTGGGATTATCAATTAAACGTAAATAAGCTAAGGTGTCTTGAATTTCCTTTCTAGAGTAGAATCTTAAACCTCCAACAATTTTATAAGGCAAATTAGCCTTTAAAAATTGGTCTTCTAAGTTACGTGACTGGGCTTGGGTACGATAAAGAACGGCAAAATCATGATTTTTAAGTTGATAGTCTTGTTTAGCCGATAAGATTTGTTGGATAACAAAAGAAGCCTCTTCAATGTCCGTACTAGCTTTATAATATTTAACTTTGCTTCCTTCTTCTGCTTGCGTCCAAAGTTTTTTATCTTTACGGTTAATATTGTTTTCAATCACACTATTCGCAGCATTTAAAATATTTTGCGTTGAACGGTAATTTTGTTCCAATAAAATTACGGTGGCATTAGGATAATCTTTCTCGAAATTCATAATATTTTCCATATTAGCCCCACGCCAACCATAAATACTTTGATCAGCATCTCCTACAACACAGATATTTTTTAACATACCTGCTAATAGCTGAACAAGCTGATATTGACTTTGGTTAGTATCTTGATATTCATCCACGTGAATATATTGAAACTTGTGTTGGTAAAAAGAGCGAACTGTTTCATTATTTTGCAAGAGTCGCACAGTTAGCAAAATTAAATCATTAAAATCCATCGCATTCGCCGCTTTTAGTTTCTTTTGGTAAAGTGAATAGACATTTCCGTTAATCTCGTCAATGTATCCTGAATGGGTCATTTTATAGTCTTTAGGTAATTGATTATTATTTTTAGCTTCATCAATCATCCACAGCATATCTTTTGGATTAAAACGATTGGTATCTAAATTTAACTCTTTTAAAACTTGTTTCATTAGCGTCTTTTGCTCGTCCTGGTCAATGATCGTAAAATTACGTTCATAACCAACATGCTCTGCTTCACGTCTTAAAATACGGGCGCACATGGCGTGAAAGGTAGAAACCCAGATAGAATCGGCAGCATCTTGTACGAGTGCCGAAATTCTTTCCTTCATTTCATTAGCTGCCTTATTCGTAAAGGTGATAGCTAATATATTCCAAGGATTGACTTGTTTTTCAGCAATCAGGTAAGCCATCCGGTAAGTTAGGACACGGGTCTTCCCACTTCCGGCTCCAGCAGCAATTAACAAAGGGCCTTCTGTCGTTAAAACAGCCTTCTTTTGTTGATCATTTAAGGTATTTATTTGGTTCATTAATTGTGTCGACACAAACATTCCTCCAATCATGTGAAAAACGGACAACTTGTCCGTTATATAGCATTCATTTCACACTTTTATTTCCTTGTATATTATAACAAAAAATAACAGTAAGCGATGCTAAACAGCAATGCCTACTGCTATAAAAAATTAATCAAAATGATTAATTTCAGTTAATTCAATTTGACGCTTACAATTCGCTATTGAATCCCCATTTATAATGACATGACCGATTAAATCTTGTGGTTGATTTCCTAGAGGATTGAAGAGCACAAAACTCCAATCTGTCCGTAACATATATTGGGTTAGAACTTTTTCAATGTTTAATGAAGCCAGTGGAATAGCAATGGCCGCTTGGCTAAGAGGTCTTAAATCCGGTAAAGGCAGACCAACTAATGCCCTTAGAGACACATCAAAATGTGAATCGGACATTGAACCAATCGTAAATATTGCTTCTTCATTTAATCCAATGCTGGCATTATTAATATAAATAACTCCGGCTGAGGTGATGAGAAATTGAATGGTTAAAGGGCCAATTAAATTCAGACTTTCAGCAATCATCAGGCCTAATCGATTAAGTTCTTGCTCGATCATTGGTTGAATAGATGCTGGATAGCGAACCTGTGTGCCAATATTTTCTGTCTGGATCACTTCAAAAACAGGATAAACCAACATTTCACCACGCTCATTACGAATGACTGTTAACGACGCTCTTTTTTCAGCTGGAATCCATGCTTCTAAAATACAAGTTGATTCTTCAACTTTTAATTCAGCTTCTGGGAAATCTTCTTCACTATATAAAACAATATGGTCATGCGCGTGATTAGTATGTCTTTGAGTTGTCTTTAAAATACATGGAAACCCAATATATTCAATCGCTTCTTTAATGTCTGATAAATTGGTCACCATAGAAAATGGTGCAACTAAAGCTTTAATCGAATCTAAATAGGCCTTTTCAATTAATCGATCTGTCGTAATCGCAATTAAATCTTCTGACAAAGGCATATCCGTTACTTCATTTAATAATAAATAATCTCGATTGGTTAATAAACTTTTCTCAGTCACAACAAGATCGACACGACTACCAAATTGTTGCAAGACTTCATCCGTCAACCTCTGAGTGACCGTTTGCCAACTCGAAAATTGCCTCACAGGATTGATTTCATTAGTAACCAAACTAGCAACTCGATAACCTAGTTTCCCTGCAGATTGAGCCAGTAGTGCCGAAGCCATAGAATTGCCAATAATTCCTATTGTTTCACCAGGATAATGTCTCTGGGGCATTCAGCCATCTCCTTATAAACTTAATAAATACTACTATAACGTTACTATAGGCGATTGAGCCTCTTATTTCAAATGTTTTTCAGCTTTTGTATATTACAGTTCGGTAACTAAGACTTATTCTGTTTCTAACTCGGTCGAATCATTTGTAATGGCAGTCGGGGTTGAAGTTGTTTATTCTACTAAATCATATTGCTGTAAATCATATTGATTGATTAAATTAATGATCTTATCGGCATAATTTGGGTCAGTGGCATAGCCAGCTTTTTGTAAGCCTTCAGCTTGTTCAAAGGCTGTTTCGGCATTAACAACAGGGTCATAAAAGTCACTATCCCAACTCGTTCCATAATATAATAATTCAGCATGAGCCTGCATAGACGCTTCACGGCTAGGATAGACCTTAAAGCGATCAACAATTTCAATCCATTCATCATCTACATACTCTGAGGTTAGATAATCGACTCCCTCGGGGTCAGCTGCTGAGGTTTTAACACCGAACAAATTATTATGGGCACTGGCTAATTCACTTTGACCAAATTCAGATTCAAGCATGGCCTGTGCCATTGAAACAGAAGCAAAAATCCCATACTCCGATTGTAATTGCTGGGCTTTTGGTGCAATTGACTCGACAAATTCGATTCGGCTATCATCTTCAAATGATGTAAATTCTGTAAATTGTAAGCCTGTTTGATTCCGAACTTGTATTGCTAACAATACAAACAAAATACCAAGAATGGTTAAAAAAATCGTCATCTGCCCCACCCGTTTCGTCAGCGAATGATAATATGACTTTAAGGTTTTTAGGAAGGAGGAAGATTTCGTTTTTTTCTTATACTTGCTTGTTTTTCTTTTAACTTGCTTATTTCTTGCCATAATTTCACCACTTAAGAGATATTAAGCGGTAAAACTACCGCTTAATTATTAGTATCCTTTAATTTCTCACTTTCGTCATCAAACCATTGTAGGAGTTTTACCTCATCATAGGCAATTTGTTGTCTTAAAACACCTGGTAAACGAATCTCAATGATATCATTATAGCCCCAGAAATTATAGTCAGCGATCAATTGTAAGATTGTCATATTCGATTTACGGTTACTATCTTCTTCATTTAAATCCGAATGATGCCATTCTAGGCGAACCATTCCATGGTTAACCCATGTTTTGGCTATTTGATATTTGAGATATTTATATTCCGTCACTGGATCAGCCATTATTTCTGGAATAATTTCGGCATTACGGACAACTTTTTGAACTAACATCCATTCATAATCGGTAAACAAAGTACTTAAAATCTTAATGTTTTCATATTTTAAGCCCTGTTCCCCTTTTTTCCAACGATCCCAACTTTGTGGTGAAATACCCAATTTTTCTGAATAAAAGGCTTTTTCACTCACATACTTTTCCTTTATAACGGACACAACAATTTGAATTAATGCTGAGTTCATTTATATCACCTTCCACGTGTATTTTTTACTTAATTATACACCTGTTAGGTTAATTTGCAACTAGGATGACCTCAATTTATTACATAAAAAACCGAACAATCTTTATAGTTGCCATGACATCGTCGCCATGTGTGAATTACTATAATTGATTGTGCGGTTTTTATTGCTTTAATTACACTTTTATTAAATATTGTCTAGTCAAAGCGGTAGCGATAAGTTTGTGTACTTTCGTCATACCACCATGTAGGTTCAACACGTTGACCATTTGCATTCACAATACTACGGTCTGGTAAATAAATATTCTCATTTGTATTCTCAACATATTGAATATAATACTCACCTGATCCAGCACCTGTTGTCGGTGTTGATTCTGTTTGTTCAGACTCTTGGCTTACAGGAACTTCTTCAGATTCAGTTTCATCAATAATCGTCACTTGTTCGGCTGACTCTGATTCCGACTCTGATTCAGATTCTAATTCTGATTCTTCTTCGGTCTCTTCTGCAATTTCACCTGTTTCAAAGTAAGTAACTAACTCTAAAACCGTATCGGCTGTAGCAACTACTACCGCTTCAGAATCGCTAAAGTCTGTTACTAGACTTACCACAATATAAGCAGCATCTTCGGTTTCTAAAATTCCTGAATAATATTGATTTGATGTATCTGTATCTAATGTTGCTAATTCATAGCGTCTGGTTACTTGTTCATTACCCACTGGATATTTTTCTGTTAATGGGGTTTGTAACAAGACTTCTTTAAAGGCTTCATCCATTTCTGGCGAAATTAATTCATCATTTGCTAGTTGGTCAAGTAATAAAGCAATATCTTGTGCACTTGTAAACGAACCAGAAATCGCTCCATTATCTGATACGGATAATAATTGATTGATTTTAGTTGAGAAATAGCCTTCTTGTGCAGCCCACATATTAAAGCTATTTGGACCACCGGTTGCTTGAATTAGGTGATTAACTGCCGAAACATCATGATCTTGCACAACAGCTAAAATGATTTCGCTCACTAATAATTGTGACCCATCTTCAGCTTGTGCTACAGGCGTTTCTTGGTTCCCTGCTTTCAAATCATCTAAAATGGTAATGGATGAATCTAGCGTAAAGTCACCGTCTTCTATCGCTTCATA
Source organism: Fundicoccus sp. Sow4_H7 (assembly GCF_052115865.1). Lineage (NCBI taxonomy): Bacteria > Bacillati > Bacillota > Bacilli > Lactobacillales > Aerococcaceae > Fundicoccus > Fundicoccus sp. Sow4_H7. The sequence continues at coordinate 93,741 of NZ_JBQKME010000007.1, forward strand.
TGTTGCTTGTAGGACAAACCATGAAATCAAGTTTGAAGCTTCCACACTATGGTTATCATAAACGAAAGGCACATCGGCTGTCGTATCATTAAATACCGCTGAAATTTCACCTAGATCATTCAAGTGTGTATTGATGGTATCATTGAATTGTTCAAACTGTTCTGCATTAATGCCTGAATCTGGTAGTTCAATGTCAACCGTTTGATCAATTCCTAGTCTTTGTGACTTCACTTGTAAAACTTGTTCTTGGTTATCCACCGCTACTACTTGCAAGCTAGGATCATTATACGAAATTGTAATTGTTTGATCTTTGTGTAGTAAGGAGAAATCCTCAATGTCAGTCGTTGAACCATTGGAATTAATAGCAAATTCAAAATCACCAGCTGTTAAATTCCCTAATGGCTTGTTGAATTCTAACTCTACATTAATGATTGGATAATCATCGGTATTGACCATTGAATTATCAATTGTTATTTCTGCAACTTCAGTTTCTTCACTTTCTGAAGTTGATTCCAAACTTTCAGCAGAATCTTCTTCAGTATTAGAATCGTCAGTTGATTCTGAATCAACTGAATCTGTAACGGCTACTGAAGTACTTTCACCTTCGCTAGAACTTTCAGATTCTTCACTGATACTTTCAACAACATGGGTTTGATTATCATTACCAAATCCTAATTGGTCCCATAAACTGCTAGCTAACCCTGGTCCATACATGATTAGTAAAAATAGTACAGCTACAGCTAGCAAAATTTTTACTAAATTCCATACAAAACCACCAACATTACGCTTTTTTCTTGTTCTTGGTACAACTTCTTGCACTTCTTTTTGGTTTTTAGTAACTTCTTTCTCTGAAAAGACATGTCCACAATATGCACATTGATTTTTACTTCTAACTTCTCTACCACAGTTAGGACACTGCATGCAATTTCCTCCTAAATGTCATTTAAATACAAAATTAAATTTGTATGTTACTTCCTGAATTGTAGCACAATTTACTTCTATTTTACAGTTACAATATGATTACCTACATTATTAAGCTATTTTTTTAGATAAAAAAAGTGCAAGAAACTTTTCCTTACACTTTTTTATTGACAGTGATATTTATTCTACGGCTTTTAGAGCTTCAACCATATCGATTTTCTTCAGTTTAAAATGCATCGCCAGCATAACGATGGATGCAAAAACAAAGGTAATAATCACCGATAAAATATAATCCATTATGGTAATCCTTGGATAAAATAGGAGATTATTCAATTGCATGGTTTTCATAATATAATGATTTAAAACTGTTCCTAAACCGAGTCCGATCAATGATCCGATGAAGGTTAAAACAAGTACCTCGGATGCAATATACATCGTTACTTCTCGATTATAAAAACCTAAGACTTTAATGGTTGATAATTCTCGCATCCGCTCTGCCACATTAATGTTGGTTAGATTATATAAAACAACAAAGGCTAAACCGGCCGCTGATATAATCAAAACAATTGTAATTAAGTCTAAACTTTCCATTGAGTTTTTCGCACTACTACTAATGGTTTCAACATTCACAACGGCTAAAACAGATGCTTCCTCTGAAATTTCTTCTTCAAATAAAGCTTGGTCAGTATCGGCTTGATAGGCTAAATAATAACTATTCGTGATTGGTTCGTCTTCGAATATTTCTTCAAAGTCTGCCTGCGTCATATAGAGATAATGACCAATATAGTTTTCAGTAATGGCGCCTACTTTTATTTCATAAGGTTGATTCTTCGAATCCTGTAGATGAAAAGTATCCCCTACACCGATGTTTAAGTATTCAGCTAAGCGTTCGGTGATGACAGGACCTGTTGTGAATAAATCCAGTGTTGATTCAGCATCTCGTTCACGGATAGTTATTATCTCTGTAAAGTTATCATCCATTGGGACGATGACACTGACCGATTGACTTGCTTCTTGCGTATTGGTGTCATAATTAACAGTATAAGCTTGGTTGTATAATTCAATATCTGCTTTTTGATCGACCAAGGCTTGGAAGTCACTTAATTCTGATTCGCTTAAGTCGTCTTCTAACATTAGGATACTATCATAACCATGTAAGTCATCAAATTGTGCACTAACAATATTTGAAATGGTTGTTGAAATACCAAATCCGGTGACAATTAACATGGTACAGCCCGCGACACCGATGACGGTCATTGAATTTCGGCCTTTGTATCTTAATAAGTTCCGAATCGTCATCTGTGTTTTGTAACTTAGGCGACGCCATAAGAAAGTAGCACGCTCGATTAAGGTCTTCTTACCTGCTTTAGGTGGTTCCGGCTGCAGTAAGAGTGCCGCTTGGGTTTTTAAAATACCATAAGGAGTCGTAATTGCGGGTATAAGCGCACAACCAATCCCAATGATAGCGACAGAGATATTTAATAGGATTGAAATTTCAACAATTGGTGTATCAAAGTAGAATAATAAATTATAGGCATTAACAATCACTGGTGGAAAAATAACATAGCCTAATATAATTCCCACAATAACGCCAAGAATGCTCGCTAAACCGGCATAAGAAATGAATTTAGATAGAATGACGTGGTTAGGATAACCCATTTGCTTCATGGTTCCCATATAATTTCTTTGTTCACTTGCCATTCGTTTGATTGTCGTAAAGGTTACTAGAATCGCAATACCAAAAAAGAAGACCGGGAAGATATTACTGATCACCGTAATTTGTTGGGCATTTTCGTATACGGATTGATAGGCGTCAAAACTATCTCTTTGATTAACAAAATAAATAGGTGCCGTGAGATCCTCTAAGGCAATTTTCGCATCATTTAGATCGATTTGCCCTTGTCGTAAATCGACCATTGCTTTATTGGCTTCTTTGTTAAAAGCAATTTGACTGGCTCTTAGATTTTCTTGGCCGATTTCTAGTGCCATCCGACCATCCATGGCTTCATCGCGACCAGCCTGTAACGACGCGTAGCCATCAATGATTTCTTCTTTTGCTTCGAGTAATTCTTCATAACCTGCTTCAAGTTCTGCTTGACCCGCGTAAAATTCTTCCCAACCAGCTTCTAGTTGTTGACGACCAGACTCTAATTCTTTGGCTGCCTGATTGAGTGCCGCAAGGCCTTGAGCTCTTTCTGTCTCAAAGACGGACCAGCCATTGTCCAATGCCGCTTGACCTGCTTGGTATTGCGCCAAACCAGAATAATAACTTTCCCAACCTTGATCCAATGCTGCTTGGCCTTGCGTGATTTCTGCTTCTGCTTGATTCAATTGGTCTACAGCTTCTGTTAAGAGTGTCATTTGTTCATTTAGTTCTTTTTCTTGAGCACGCAATTCATCTAGCTGTGCTTGTAGTGCATCATAATCGAGATTACGGTCGATTTCTCTTAACTGATTTAATTCAGCCTGCTTTTGATCACGTTCAGCACGTAAATCTTCTAAGCGACTTTGATTATTTGCTTTTTCAGCCTGTAAGTTTTCCAAAGCTACTGATGCTTGTTGAAAATTACTTTCTGCTTGATAAGTCACATTAGTTTGTGCTTCCACTGCCGCTTGACTATTCGCAAACTCAATTTCCGCTTGTGAAATCTCTGCATTTAAACTATCAATTTGAGCCTGATTGTTTTCAGGATCAGCCAACAAAGCAGCTCTTTGACTGTATAAGGAATCCAGGTAAACTTGTTGGTCATTCAATTGATTTTGTTGACTTGCCAAAATTTCTTGTTGATAATACCAATCTGACTCGGCCGTTTGCACTAGTTGTTGTTGCGCATCTACGGCTGTTTGATTATCAAGTGTTAATATTTCAAGTTGACTGATTTCAGCATCTAAACTGGCAATTTTTCCCTCTAAAGTCTGAATTTGTTCCGGAAGAGTTGCTAATTCTTTTTCTAAGCGGTCAATTTCAGCTACAATCGTTTCACGTTGGCTGCCTAGTTCTGCTAATAAATCCGCTAATGAAATATCCGTTGATAAACCGAGTCCTTCTAGCAACGCTTTTAGCTCTTCATTTTCTGCAACTAATTCTTCCTGGGCTTGTTCAAGTGAAATTTCACCTGCTAAAAGCTGTGTTAACAGACCTTCAGACTGGCCCATAAATTGATCGAGTTCAGCTAATTGATTTTGGGCTTGTGTTAATTGATTAATGAGCTCAGCATTATCACTTTGCTCAATTTGCGTTTGCAAAGCAGCTTGTGCCGCTTGAATTTGCTCTCTTTGACTGCTAATGGCTCCAATTAATTCTTCACTGGTCATGTCACCATTTGAGACAGACCCAATGATTTCATTCATAAATTGTTGACGCCCACTGATTAATTCTTGCCTTCCTAAGTCAAGTGCTTCTTGCCCAGCCACTAATTCTTGGTAACCAGAAGCCAGTTCAGCCTGCACTTGATTTAATAGAGCTTGATTATTTATTAAGGTTTCTTCGCCTAAGGCAATGCCGTTATAATAGGCTTGTAATCCATTTTGGTATTCAGCAAAACCCGCATCATAGCTTGCTTGGTTTTCTACTAATAAAGCTTCCGCTGATTCAAGATCTGCTAAGCCAGCCTTATAGTCATCTACACCTTCTTGATAAGCAATCAAACCTTCTTTAAAATCAGCTTCTCCTTTGGCTAATTCATCCAAGCCAGCATAATAATCCTGCCAGCCTTGTTGCAGTTCTTTTTCCGCTTCTGTTAAAGCTGCTGCTCCATCAGATAATTGTCGATAGCCATCATCGATTTCAGCTTGTCCATCAGCAATCGCCTCATTTATTTCATTTTGCAAGCTAGCAAAACGCACTTCGGGCCTGCCATCAAACGCCACTTCTAATGATTCATGTACAGAATTCACCTCTTGATTATATTCATCGGTATAAGCATCAAATTGAGACGCAGCATCCACCCAATAATAAGCCTCTGTGTAAATATCTCCGGCTACAGCCGTATCAGTAACCACAGCAAAGACATTATTACCGCCTTGTCCACGTGAAATTCTTTCAAAATAAATCGGTGTTTCCACATAGCCGACTACTTCAAAGCTAGAGTTTTTGAAATGAGGGGCAGTTGTATCATCTTCAGAATTCGATTCATCCGCTTCTAAGTTAACCGTGTCTCCAATTTCAACCATTACATCAATTTGCCCATCTAAATACTTTCGGTCTAAGGCAATTTCATTATCAGCTTCTGGTAGGCGCCCTTCAACCACCTTGTAAAAGTTCGTTTTTTCTTCTCCATTATAAGTTAAGATTTTTCCATATTGATTACTGGGTTGAATCGTCGCCTGTACCGACTGCATGGGTAAAACAGTAATGCCTTCTTCTTGCATTAATATATCGATATCTTCATCTTCTAAGCCCAATGTTGATAAGATCTGCCCATCCGGTAAGCGATAGCTTTCAAAATGGATTCTCGCGGTATTTAACATCGAAGGACCTGTCGCACGAATTCCCACAAAAAAAGCAACCCCTAATGCGATGATTGCAAATATTGATAGAAAACGTGGGAAGGACTTCCTTATTTCTCTTAAATTATCTTTCCATATAACCTTATTCATACGCATCGCCTAATCTTTTTAACAGACTCTCTACCATGAGATCTCATCTACTTTTTTAGGTGTATCATGGATATCAACCGAACCTACTTTTCCGTTTCGAATATTAATGACCCGATCAGCCATTTCCGCGATATTTGAATTATGGGTGATAACAACAACCGTTGTATTATTTTCTTTACATTCCTTTTGTAATAAAGCTAAAATTTGTCGACCTGTACCTTGGTCTAGAGCTCCCGTTGGCTCATCACATAAAAGCAACTTTGGTTTTCCAGCAATTGCTCTTGCAATCGACACTCGTTGCTGCTCACCGCCTGATAATTGAGCCGGAAAGTTATCTAAGCGTTCTGACAACCCACAAGAATCTAAAACTTCTACAGCATCAGCACCACTATTGGATATTTGAATCATTAATTCGACATTTTCTCTAGCCGTTAAATTAGGAACTAAGTTGTAGTTTTGGAAAACAAATCCTACGGAGTTCCTTCTAAAAGTGGTTAATTCTTTTTCATTATAATCAGCAATATTTTCTCCATCTAAAATCACTTCTCCGGAAGTTGCTTGATCCATCCCGCCAATGATATTTAAAGTGGTTGATTTCCCAGCACCTGAAGGGCCTAAAATAACAACAAACTCACCTTCTTCAATTTCAAAATTAATTCCATCATTAGCACGTGTTACAACTTCGCCATTACGGTATTCTTTTACTACATCATTTAATTCAATGTAAGCTATTGTCATCTTCTCCCTTCATTATTATTTATTAATTACGATAGTAGACAAACACTTTTAGATATTGACTTTCCAAATCAGCTGTTGTTGGAAAATCCTCAGGCAAGCCAAATTGTTGTATCAATTGAATATTCATCTTATTTTCTTCAATGGCACGATTAATATCTTGTTGAAAACTATTTTTAAAATATGTACTATGATTTGTACTTAAAATACATAAACCACCTGGCTTCGTCAGCGCAAATAAATCCTTAGCTAAATTTTTATAGTCATTTTCAACTTTAAATTGGGTCTTTTTCGTTCGGGCAAAGCTCGGAGGATCACAGACAATCAAATCAAATTGCAGCTCATGACGTTTAGCATATTGGATATAATCAAACACATCCATCACACGAATTTCATGTTGTGGTTGGACTGCTTCAATACCATTTAGCTGAAATTGTTCTTGCGATTTTTCTAAAGAACGTTTAGCAACATCCACACTAACGGTTTGTTCTGCTCCACCGACAGCTGCAGCAACAGAAAATGCAGCCGTATACGAAAATAAATTCAACACTCTTAAAGACTGACTTTGTGTTTTAATATATTGTCGCACTTCGCGCTGATCAAGAAAAATCCCTGTCATCCAATCAGATCCAAGATAGACAGCATATTCGACGGCATTTTCTTTAATGATAAGCGGTTGTGGTGCTTCTTGACCGTAAGTCAATTCGATTGCTTCTTCATCGGCTTCTACTTTAAAACGTTTTGTTTCATATACAGCTTTGATATGAGGTAATTGATGAATTAATTCATCCAATATAGCTTGTCTAAAACTATAAATCCCTTTTGAATACCAATTGAATTGAACATACTGGTCATACCAATCTACGGTTAAGCCTGCCAGGCCATCACCTTCACCATTTATCAAACGAAAGGCAGTGGTATTTATTTCATTAAATAGATCTTGACGTAGTAAAAGGGCAGCCCGTATACTCGATTCAATCCATTCTTCGTCAAATTGTTCTGCTTCATCGCGCGTAAATACCCAGCCGATTCCTTTATTTTGACGGCTGAATAAAGCTTTGGCAACAAATGTATGGTCTGAGGTAAATAAATCCATCTGCGTACCATCACTGACTTGCTTCAACTTATTTTCATGCATAAAATTGTCTTCTTTAAGTAAATATCTTCCGTGTTCAATTTGGTTTTTCGTTTTATCCGTGATATATAATTGGGGCATGTTTTTAGCTTCCTTTTTGTCGTCTACTTGCATTTTATTTATGCAGTGTTACAATAGTAACACCTAAACTCAAGATATTCAAATAAAAACTTGAGGCTGTGACAAAATCGTAAAGTTTGATACATCTATTTGATAAGGAGTGTTTAAATTGGTTAAGAATTCCTACAATCAAGAAGCCAATTTATTAACAAAAGAAGCATTACAACTTGCCTTGCTGAAGTTACTAAAAAATCATTCGATCGAAGACTTAAGTGTGACTCAACTGACTAAAGAAGCCGGTGTATCACGGATGGCTTATTACCGTAATTATGAATCCTTAGACCATTTACACCGTGAAGTCTTCGATCAATATTTTATGCAAGTTTTTGAAAAAGGCGGTAAATACTTAGTAACAGGTGATTTTTATAATTTTTGGAATTTTCTCTTTGAATACTTATACAATGATAAGGTCATCATCACGCTAATTCGCTCAACCCATAATACTTTCCTATTAGATATTTTAAATGAAACTTTCTGTGATCATATCACCGACATTCAATTACGGTATTCAACGCGTGCAATGTTAGGTTGTGTGTTTAATATCCTAACGGAGTGGATCGACAGTGATTTTAATTTACTAGCCAGTGACATTGCAAACTTATGCATGCGATTTACCATTCATGACCTAGATGCTAGCCATCTACAAGCCATACCTGCTAACTATTTAAAAGCAAATTTAGATGAGAAATAATCAAAAAACCGAATTTCTAAATGACTAACGAAAAATGTCATTTAAAAATTCGGTTTTATTTATTTGGCATTAATTAATTCTGTCATAATATAATTAAATTCTTTTTCACTCATCCGTTGGATATCATCTAATTTGACAACCTCTTTGTCCGTCGGTTGAATACTGAAATCGATTTGAAACTCATAGGATTTGAAATTAGCTGTATTGGACGTAAATAAATTCAACTGAAAATTTTCTGTAATACCTAAAAGTGTAATATGAAAACGTCCCGTCGTATCGTTATAGGCAATTCTAACATTAGTTATTTTATCGATAATATCTGAGGTTTTAACATACAATTCTGAATTAACGCGGTTAATAGCATTATACTCTTCTGCATTATAGTAATTCGGCAATAATTCATCGGCTAGAATGGATTGGTAATTCAATTCAAAATCTAAACCACGATTATGCACATTCAAATCTATGCTATTCGTTAAGTTTACTTCAAACACATCCGGATCAACCGTACTCGGATTCATTGAAATAGAAGACGTAATGACTTGCCTTAACAAATCATTGCGACGCATTAACAAATCAGGAATTTCCAAACGTTCAAGACTAATAAAATAATTATCTTTAATCCGGTGAACTTTTGCAGGTGATATTTGAAGCAACCGTTCTAAATCAGGCAATAATAGCAACTGTTCCAACAAAGGTTCGCTCAGATTATTACGATTAATGGTATCTATTTCAAGATAATAGTCTAAGTATGGATTGATGTGCTTATCAAAGTCGAAAGAAAAATGGGGCTTATCAAAAAATGCCATGGAATCTAAGAAGGCAAATTGATCAGTATAAGCCAATTCAAAATTATTGTAGCCGAGTAAATTTAATTGATAATGATCAGGATAAAAATTACTATTATAAAAATTAAAAGTCGCTTCAACATTTTCCTCTGCATCGCCATACCAAATGATATGAGTCATACGTTTATTGTTCCGATTATTCATTAACATATAATCAATCCGGTAATGCTCAAGTTGACTTAATTTCCTTAATTTACTCACAAGATACTCTAATTCATTCTGTGGTAAATTCGCTTCTGATGCCGGATTTTCAAGTTCTTGCTCAATATTACTCTTACTTAAAAACTGCGCGTTAACATTGGTTTCTCCTATAAAAGCCAACAAAATAAATATCATCAAAAATTTAAGCCAGAATGGCTTATTTCGCTCTTGTTTCGTCATCCGTCACCTCACTTAATTTGATTTTCATTTGCTCTATTATAGCAAATTCTACCTCTTTTAGGAAAAAGAGGGAGAAGAATTAAGTAAATGTTAGAATTATCCTATTAATTAATCAATCACCAGCCAAGCGGACCCAAGAAGCCCATTGTCACTTCCAATTTTAGACAGAGCGATTCTCTCTAAAATATGTTCTTGTTCAGGGTGCAACCATTGCTGGAGATATTTATTTAAGGAATTTAAATAGTGAGGGTTTTTAAGCACAACACTTCCGCCCAAAGTTATGGCTGTGGGATCCAAGTAGCATACCATATGATAAATGGCCTGAGCCAGCTCTTTAATCGATGATTCAACAATTGTAAAGCCAGGTTCCGTTTGTTGTTGCCAGTCCGCAAATACTTCTGCGGTTGTTATTGTATCATTTTGATAGTCTAAACGAGCTTTGCGTTGAATCCCTGGACCAGCGGCTAATTTTTCAAGGGTATTAAAAGGTTCTGCTTGCCCCGTCGGGAAAAAACCGACTTCGCCCGAAAAACCTGCCCCTCGTAAAATTTTGTTATTAATCAAGGTGGTACTAGCAATCCCCGTTGAAATAGTCAAATAAGTAAATATCTCATCTTGCTTCAAGACCGCATCGCGATATTCAGCTAAAGCGGCTACTTTCACATCATTATCAATCGCAATTTTAGTATTTGGGAAGATGGCTTGTAATTTTTCAACTACAGGGAAATTCGCCCACGGCAAATTATTTTGATATATCGCAAGACCGTTCTCTGCATCCACTTTACCTGGTACTCCTAAGCCAATCCCTGTAATATCAGCTAAATTTAATTGGGCATCCTTTAAAATCGCTTGGATCATGTCAGCGACAGTCTCTAATAATATTTCTGCTGAAGTGGTTGGTGTTGGTTGATGTTGTCGATGAGAAATATTTCCCAAGGTATCAATTAAGGCAGCAGCAATTTTTGTGCCACCAATATCCACACCAATCGCCACAACCGCTTGATCATTCATCATTTAATCAACCTTTCCTTAAATTTTTTCCCAACGAATTTCATTTGCTGCCAAGGTCACTTGTTGCGCATTTTGATCACCATCAAAAATAGTGGTTTCTTGACGTTCATTCGTATTATTTACTAAAGCATAAAGCTCTTTTTCTGGATAAACATGGACCTCAACATTAATATTAGAACTTTGCCATGTATTAAAATCCGCTTCCTTACCTGTAGCATAATATAAAGCACGCATCAGCAGACGACTATTTTCAGCAGAATAAGGAATCCCCGCTAAATAAATACCTCTACCTTTACCATAAGGATGGGCTGATAAATGAATTTCCCCATTTGAATACTCGATAATTTCTGTTTTTTCATTCAAGGCATAAACATTTTGCATGGACTCACCAAAGTCAATGTCATTTGGATTGTTAATATCTTCGGTAATAAAGTGGGTTTCAACCGCTTGTGTGAAATATTTATCCGTTGATAAAGCAAAACCCCGTTCCTTATCTACACCAAGCACATCCGCTAATTGGAAATAACGGCCTTGATGTTGATAAGCTGACGGATCACCTACGCCGACAAAGCCACCGCCTTCATAAACAAATTGTCGAATAGCAGCGACTAAAGCTGGATTTTTCCAATGTTCCCCGCCAGAAAAGGCTGTATCTGCATCTCCTGCATTAATAATGACATCAATATCAGATGGAATTCCCTCTTGGATGACATCATCAAAACTAATAAATTCTACATCAACGGCAGCCCCACTTAAAATTTCTAAAGTCCCTAGATAAGAATAAATTTGTTTGTATGGCAAGGCATGAGCTACCATATGTGTTTGCCATGTACGCAGCTTACCCCAAGCGTTTAAAATAGCGACTTTTAAGCCGGTATAAGCTTTTGTTCCTTTGACAATATCGTATATGGTTCGATACTCTTCGGTTACTTGTTCAATATAATCAACAAATTTAGGGAATTTATATGCCAAACTTAAATAACCACCATAACCAATTCTATCAACCGGATTTCGCATAATAGCGCGTCGAGCAGTTGTCCAATTTTCAATGGCTTCGATCGTTGGATCATTGCCTTCATAAAAGGTATCTGGGAAAAAGTAAGGTAGAAAACGTCCTTCGGTATACTTCACATGAGGAATATCTGCAATCATTCTTAATGTAGCCCCGCCACCAACTGAACCAACAACCGCATCTAAACCAATTTCATGGAAGTATTTTCCATAAGGTTCTGTCCCAATCCAGTTATCACCTAAGAACATCATGGCTTCTTTTCCATATTCATGGACAATATCGACAAGTTTCTTAGCTTCTTGAGCCACAAACTTACTAATAAAATCAACATAGTCTAGATAGGCTTTTGTCGGCACACGAAAAGCAGTATTGTAATAACCTTGATCGACAATATCTTCTGGACGTAGACGGTAACCTTTTTCTTTTTCAAAAGCAATTAAAGCTGCAGGTGAAACAGACGCACCGTAACCAAACCAATCAACAAATTTTTCTTTGGCTAAATCATTAAAAACTAGAGTAAAGTGATAGAAGAAGGTTGTAAAACGAACCACATCTGTTTTAGGGTTATTTTCACAAAATTCTCTTAGCGTATCTTCCATAAATTTATTGGAGTGTGGTTGACGCACATCAAAAGGAATATCATGCGCAACCGAGTCACCCCAGTTATTTGTAATATGGTTATACATTTGGGTCGGATCCCATATTTTATATACTAGGAAAGAAACCGTATATTCATGGAAAGCAACCGCATTATGAATGGTTACCGTATCATTTTCTTGGTTGACTTCCCAATCTTTAGGATCAACGACAGTTGCGGTTGTTCGATCAATCACTTCCCACCATTCTTTTGGATCATGAATATAATCGGGTTTTATCTGCTCGGTAAAATAACCTTGCATAAAATCAATGGTTAGTTCACTTGATGTCGCTGTATTAAACTGTGACATTAAGTATAATTGTTGTACTTCTTCCATGTGTTCTTCGATAAAATCATTATGATTTCGTGCAACAAAATAAGTTGTATAAATTTTTGCATCTAAATCTTTAACATCTTCATCTAACTTCGTTCCATCAGAATCCCGAATGGCATCGGCACCCCATCGCTCTAATAATTCTTTTGTTTCATATAAAAAATTATTTTCACTTGGTAACGTCACACGGCCTTTTTTCTTTGTCAAACTAATCCCACCTTCAAATAAATTTTTTCTCTACCTTAAAAGGTCTAGCGAAAAAGCTTCTATCTTATATTGTAACGTAAACGGATTCAGAAATAATCATGAAATTTTAAGTATTAGTTGTAATTTTTTTAGATAATATATTAATTATTTATTTATAGGGTGTTAGGCGGTCTTTCTTCTATAATAAATAACGCTCAATATAGCGAGCGTTAGCGGAATGATGCTTGCAACTAAAAACCCATATTTTAATTGGTTATTGTAATAAGAAGAAACAAAACCAACAAGTGTAGGGCCAGCTGAAGCACCTAAATCTCCAAATAGGGCAAGAATAGCAAAAATGGTCGTGCCAGCCTGCCTAAATGGGATCGACGCCATTGAAAAAACTCCCGGCCATAAAATCCCAACGGAAAATCCTGTCAAAGCACAAGCGAGTAGCGCAATTGAAGGATGTGGTGCAAAAACAATCAACAGATAAGCAAGCACACATAAGCTAGCGCTCCAAATCATGGCGAAGGTGATATCAATGCGGTCACTATACTTGGCATACAGTAAACGGGCAATTCCCATAAATAATGCAAACATCGTCGGACCAAATAAGTCGCCTAGCGCTTTACTAATTCCTAGACCACTTTCTGCAAATGTAGAAGCCCACTGCATGACTGCATGTTCAGAGGCTCCTGCAGTTAACATTAAAATACAAAACAACCAAAAAGATTTAAAAGTGACAAGTTTTGAAAAAGATAGACGATTATCTTCTTCGACCAATACATTAATCGGTACATTATAATAGTAAAATCCATTTAGCAAAGCAAAAACAGACCAGATAACCGCCATTATTGGCCAATGGTTTTCACCAAATACATATAAAAATAATGTTGAAATAATAATAACGGCCATGGTACCCCAACAATAAAATGAATGCAGTAAACTCATATTCCCTGCTTTGTTTTCTGTAGGTGTCGCTTCAACAATCGGACTAACTAAAACTTCTAATAAACCCCCTCCAATAGCATATAGTACCACTGCTATAACAAGCCCATAAATTCCTTCTTCGAATAATGGAGGTAAAATAGCTAAAGATGCCAAACCAATCGCTGCAAAAATTTGTGCAGCAACAATAGAAGTTTTGTATCCAATACGGTCTACAAAATAAATCGCTAAAAAATCAACCACTAATTGAACTAAAAAGTTTATTGTAATTAATAATGTAATTTGTTCCAAGGGAACATTAAACTGATCTTGAAAAATCAAAAATAATAGCGGGGCGAAATTATTAACAATAGCTTGCGTTACATAGCCTAAGTAACTGGCTCTTAAAGTGTCTTGATAAGTAAAATCACGCATCAATTTATATTTCTCCTTAAATATATTATAAAAGTAGTATAACAATGAAAGGATTGGTTGAATAGTTGGGGGAAGTGTTACTGGGAAAATAAATAAATCGAAAATTGTTGATTGTTTGGGGTGCAGTACAATTTAGATGGGGAATAGACGGTTGGGAGATGGATTTACGTCTAATTAAGAGCATCTGCAGGGATATTTAATAAATAAAAAAAGCATAGGCATTAAATAGATACTCAATGCTTATGCTTATTAAATTAATAATTTAGCTTATTTTCTTCTTCTGTAGATTAACCAACCACCAGCAGCTAACAAAGCAACGCCTAATACATATAACCATGTATTATTTTCTTCACCTGTTTCTGGTAAGTTTTCTTCAGTTGTTTCACTTACAGATACCGAAACAGAAGCAGATGCACTTGAAGATTCTTCTTCAGAAGCTACTTCGCTTTCGGATTCCTCTTCGGATTCAGTTTCAGACTCTTCTTCTGATTCGTCTGCGCTCTCGGATTCTTCTTCAGATTCCGATTCGGATTCTTCGGTGCTTTCAGATTCTGCTTCAGACTCTGATTCACTCTCGGATTCTTCTTCGGACTCTAACTCACTTTCAGATTCCTCTTCTGATTCTGATTCACTCTCGGACTCAGTTTCTGACTCTGACTCACTCTCGGATTCTACCTCAGATTCCTCAGCACTTTCAGATTCGGCTTCTGATTCTGACTCACTCTCAGACTCGGCTTCTGACTCTGATTCACTCTCAGATTCTGCTTCTTCAGACTCTTCTGCGCTCTCTGAAACTTCTTCGGATTCCTCTTCGCTTTCAGACGCCTCTTCAGAGTCAGATTCACTTTCCGATGTTTCTTCGGATTCTTCGGCACTTTCGGATTCGTCTACGGATTCTTCTTCGCTTTCAGACTCGTCTTCTGATTCCTCTGCACTCTCTGATTCTTCTTCGGACTCTAACTCACTTTCAGATTCCTCTTCTGACTCTGATTCACTTTCGGATTCTGCTTCAGATTCCGATTCACTTTCAGATTCTACTTCTGACTCTGGCTCACTTTCGGATTCCGCTTCTGACTCGGATTCACTCTCGGATTCGCCTTCTGATTCTGATTCACTTTCGGATTCTTCTGAGCTTTCAGATTCTGCTTCTGACTCTGATTCACTTTCAGATTCTGCTTCGGATTCTGATTCACTTTCGGATTCTTCCGAGCTTTCAGATTCTGCTTCTGACTCTGATTCACTTTCAGATTCTGCTTCGGATTCTGATTCACTTTCGGATTCTTCCGAGCTTTCAGATTCTGCTTCTGACTCACTCTCAGACTCGTCCACAGATTCCGACTCACTTTCGGATTCATCAACGGATTCTACAGGCGGTACAACAGCATCGTCAGATAATTCATTCACAAATTCTTCAGATGAAACGGTTGTGAATTCTTCCCAATCTTTATCCGTTAAAGCTTCTAAATCCCCTTCTGGAATTTTGAATTCGATATTGATAACTTGATCATCGTATACAACCGTATCATCTTCACCTGCGATTTCACGAACTTCAAACTCAACAACATCTTCTTCAGCTAACTCAACATCTTCTAAATGTTCAACTAAATCCGTTTCAAGTTCTGAGAAATCAAACAAGATATTTCCTTCTTCATCATTCATAACTGTAGTTAACGGAATAGGATCTGGCATATCGGCTGTACCATAGGCTACTAAAGTTAATTCAAACTCAAACTCATCTTTTTCTAAATCTCGACCTTCAAGAACTTTTGTTAATTCTATATTTGGAAATGGAAATAAAGCCTCTGGCTTAACTTGTGCGCTAACACTTTGATAAGAAGCCAATGTCCCAGATGCCAATACTAACGATAGAAATGTACCTAAGCTTTTTTTCATACTTCTAAAACCTCCAATAATTAATGAACAACATACATTAAAAGTAATAGGACGAATGGTTGCTTGTTAGCGATAGAATCCACTAACTCTTAGATAGACAGTTGACTTAGTTTTTTCCGTTTGGCGAGAGTAACATTACATACAGCTTTATTTTATCATAAATATTTAACAAAACATATCAACAATTGTATTAGATAAAGTAATTGATCTTTATTCTAAAAAAGACAAGAAACGAAATAGCTTCTTGTCTTGAATAAATAATTTTTAAACACCTGAATAAGCAGCGAATCCACCGTCAATTGGCATAACAACACCGTTAACAAAACTTGAAAGATTAGAATCAGCAAAGAAGAAGACGCCACCGACTAACTCTTCTGATTCTCCAAAACGGCCTTGAGGGGTGTTACGTAAGATTTTTTCCGCACGTGCAGTTGGTGTTCCATCTTGAGCAAATAATAAATCACGGTTTTGATTGGTTACTAAGAAACCAGGCGCGATCGCATTACAACGAATTCCTACGTGAGAGAAGTGAACCGCTAACCATTGCGTAAAGTTACTTACTGCTGACTTAGCACCTGAATAAGCAGGAATTTTAGTTAATGGTGTGAATGCGTTCATTGATGAAATATTAATAATATTAGCACCTTCACGACCAACCATATCTTTTGCAAAAACTTGTGTAGGTAATAATGTTCCTAAGTAGTTTAAGTTAAATACAAACTCAATTCCTTTTTCATCTAAATCAAAGAATGTTTTTGTGTCTTCTGCTAAATCTAACTCATGGAATTCATTATCTGTTGTTGCACGCGGGTTGTTTCCACCTGCACCATTAATTAAAATATCAGTTGGACCAAAGTCAGCAAATACTTCTTCTCTAACAGATTCTAAAACAGCTTTATCTAGAACGTTTGTTGCATAAGCTTTAGCTGTACCACCTAACGCTTCAATTTCATCAACATATTTTTGAGCTGCATCTTTATTTAAATCTAGCAGGGCTACTTTAGCACCTTTTTTAGCAAATTCTCTTGCTAATTCCCCACAAATAACGCCACCAGCTCCAGTTACGACAACAACTTTATCGGTAAAATCAAAAGGTTGAGTCATGGAATTCCTCCTATATAATTTCGTAATTATTTATTTTCTTTCGTAATAGCTTCATGCAATCCGTGTAAATAAGTTGCTCCTAACGCGCGGTCAAATAATCCATAACCAGCACGACCTGTCTCGCCCCAAATCATACGACCGTGGTCTGGACGGATTGGTCCATCCCAATCATGATCAACAAGTGCTTTGACTACTTCGTACATATCGATTGAACCATATTCTGATGGGTGTGCACTCTCTTGGAATGACTTTCCTTCACCGGTTAATAAAATATTACGTGCATGCATAAAGTTTACACGTTCTCTTCCAAGTGCATAACGTAAAATAGCAATTGTATCGTTAGCAGGATCAGATGCGTATGAGCCAACACATAATGTCACACCATTATTTGGACTATCGTATAAGTCTAAGAAACGTTCAACCGATTCTTGTCCCGTGATAATTCTTGGTAATCCAAAGATATCGTAAGGAGGATCATCTGGGTGAATTGCCATTTTCACATCTGCTTCTTCAGCTACCGGAATTACACGGTCAATGAAATATTTCAAGTTATCCCATAATTGCTCTTTATCAATTTGGGCATACTCATCCATAATATTTTTCATTTCTTCTTTTGTATAAGATGAATCCCAACCTGGAAGCGATAGTTCACCTGTTACAGGATCCATTTTAGCAGCAACTTCTTCATCAAAAATTAGTGCATTTGAGCCATCTGGTAATTCAAAAGCTAAGTCTGTACGTGTCCAGTCAAATACAGGCATGAAGTTATAACATACAACATTAACACCTTCAGCACCTAAGTTACGAATAGTTTCAGCATAATTTTCAATCAAACGATCGCGACTAGGTTTACCTAGTTTAATATCTTCGTGAACCGGAACACTCTCGATAACTGATAATTTTAGCCCTTTACTTTCAATATCATCTTTCAACTGACGAATACGTTCTCTTGACCACGCCTCACCAACAGGGATATCATAGATTGCAGAAACAATACCACGCATACCAGGAATTTGGCGAATATTTTCTAAAGTAACTGGGTCATCATGTCCATACCATCTAAACGTCATTTCCATTATACAATTCCTCCAAAATATTTATTTGCATTATTAAATGCGATATCTTCCATTAATTTACCTAACAATGCTTTATCATTAGGAACTTTGCCATCAACAACCCATTGCCCAATCATATTGGCTAAAATACGACGGAAATAATCATGGCGTTGATAGGATAAAAACGAACGGGAATCGGTTAACATGCCTAAGAAATTTGCAAGTAAGTCTTCTTCACTCAACTTTTGCATTTGATCTAACATTCCGGATTCTGTATCACCAAACCACCATGCAGCACCAAATTGCAATCTATTTTCTATCCTCTCTTCGTTTGCTTGGAAATTTTGCAAGGCATTAGCAACCAAGCGGTTATAAGCTGGATTTAAATTATAGAAAATCATCTTTGGTAATTTTCCATTGGTGTTTAAGTAATCCAAAAATTGATTTAAATGGGCTGCCAAATCCTTCTGGTCGCCAATAGAATCAAAGCCTGCATCAGAACCCACACGATTGAACTTTTTACTATTCGTATTTCGACGAGCTCAAAGTGAATTTGAGCTACCATATCATTTTCTTTATATAAACCAGCCAGTTCTGCTAACAGTTCAGTTTGCCAAGCATCGATTTCCTTTTGATTTAAAACTTCTCTTCTCATCGCTTTACTAAATATCTCATCCAATTCAGTAGTATCAGCAGGCACATAAACAATTTCACTTACACTGTGGTCTGAAGCACGACAACCATTTTCGCAAAAATAACGGATTCTATCTCCCATAGCGTCAATAAAGCTAGCAAAATCGTGAACATCTCTTCCAGTCACTTCCATTAAGCGTTCTACAAAACTAGCAAAATTAGCATGTGATATAAAAGCTTCATCATGTCTAAAGGATGGTGCGACTACAAACGAGATTGACTCATCCTCTGCCATTTTTTTATGCCATTCCAAACTATCTAAAGGATGATCGGTTGTACCAATAAATTTAACATTCGCAGCTTCAATTAAATCTCTTGGACTTAATTGGCGTTCATTTATTTGACGATTCATTTCATCATAAAGTTCTTCCCAAGTATCCATCGTTAAAGCTTCATCGATTCCAAAAATTTGTTACATTTCCAAATGACTCCAATGATACAATGCATTCCCAAAAGCTTTACTTAATGTTTTAGCCCAAGCTTCAAACTTTTCTTTAGACTCACCATCACCAGTCACCAAACGCTCTGGAATACCGTTTGCCCGCATTAAACGCCACTTATAATGATCGCCACCTAACCAAACTGATACGATATTATCAAATGGTTTATTCTCATAGATTTCTTTTGGAATTAAATGACAGTGATAATCAAAAATTGGCATTTTCGCAGCATAAGGATAAAGTTCTTTTGCCGGTTCATTAGTCAGCAAAAAGTTTTTATCTATAAAAGTCATTCTTCATTACCCCTGTAATGCTTGAACGAATTTTTGCGCTTCTTCCGCCACACCATCATAGCCCTTTTCAGAAACAGTTTTGCTTAATGCACTCCCTACTCCAACTGCTACTGCACCTTTATCACGCCATTCACGAATATTTTCAAGAGATACACCACCTGAAGGCATTAAATCAATTTCTGGTAGTGGCCCATGTATATCTTTGATAAAGCCAGGTCCAAACAAACCACCAGGGAATAATTTAACGATCGGAGCACCTTGATTAACGGCATTAACAATTTCCGTTACAGTTCCACAACCTGGTAAATAATAAACATTATTAGCTTTAGCAACATCCATCACTTCTTGAGAATAGTGGGGACTAACTACAAATTTAGCACCTGCATCAATTGAATTCGTTGCCATTTGTGCGTCCATCACTGTCCCAGCACCAATCACAACACTCTTGTCATCAGCAAATTCTTCTACAAGTCGTTTAATAACTTGTGTTGCATTTGGAGTTGTGTATGCTACTTCAATATTCTTAATTCCACCTTTGATAGCGCCTTTTGAAATTTGGTAGCCATCTTCTTCGTCTTTCCCTCTAATGACAGCAAAAATATAATTTACTTTCATTGTTTCTAACACAATTATTAGCCTCCTATTATATTTATGTTACAAAATACGACACAAGTCATCTGATGACTTCATTATCTTATTTCAGTATCCCAATGTCAAGTAAAACCTTTACATAATTCTATATTTGTGTTTTTTAACTAAATTTCCCTTAACATTCACCTTTAATAAACTTCAAATGCAAAAGGGAATACATCAGATGTCTTTGTGCATTCAGTAACAACAAAATGATTTTTTTAAGAATTGATAATTATTAAAATAACGCTTCTTCACTCTAATTGATCAATCACTCCCTTCTAATATGACTTCTGAGACCACTTTTAATTCAATAGCTCTATCAATTCTTGACAGATTAAAACAAGCTGAAGAAGCATCATAGCTATTTTAGCATACCCTTTCAGAATAAATTCATATCTTTGTATTTAATTTTATTCATCAATCATATTTGACAAAGAAACAAAAAAGCCAGCATGATTCACTGATATGCTCCCCCTAAAGTAGACGCTGAAAAAGTAAAACTACTTTTGGGGGAGTTTTTATGCGTTCAAATAGTAAACATACGTGGGAAGAATTGGAAAGATTTATTCAATCCGTCTCAATCATCATTCTTTTCTAAATGAACTTGATTTAATACAGATCTATTTTGAGAAATATGTACTGCCATCGCATCATAGGCCGCCCAACTATCTCGATTTTTAATCGCTAGTGCAATTTCGCGATGTGATTTAATTGTCGCTATTTTGGTTTCTTTACTTGTAAAATAATCATTATACAGTTGAATCGACTCGATAATAATTGGCAGCAAATGTTGCATGGCAATATTACGACTTGCTTCTGCAATGGCACTGTGTAATTGAATATCTAAATGAAAATGCATCGCATCATCGCGCTCAATTTCTTTTTCGATTGCTTTTACAATTTGATTAATCACTGAGATTTCTGTTTCAGTTGCATTAATCGCCGCTAAAGAAGCCATTCTCGGTTCAATTAAAAAACGCATCTCAAATAAATCTTTGGTTAACTTCAGTGTATCTTCTACTTTACTAAAGCCAAAGGGATCTTCTTGCATAGAAACTAAATTTTTTACATAGGTCCCAGACCCATGTTTCACTTCAATTACATCCTGTGAAGCTAAACCTTTAATCGCTTCTCGTAAAGTACTACGACCAACCTCTAATTCCTTGGCTAAGATAAATTCATTTGGCAGTTTACTGCCAACTTCATAGTTGTTTTTGATAATGTAATCGAAAATTCGATCAGCTGTAATTTCTGCTAAGGTCTGATGATTTGTTTTTATTTCTGACATTCATCCAGCTCCTTCTTGAGTGAGTATTTTGTTTATCTTACTTTTTTTAACTCTTAGAAGCAAGTAATAATTGGCTTTTAGTCAGCTTACACTTTTAATAACACAAAAAACACACCACTTGAATAAATATATCCAAGCAATGTGTTCTGAATAAAAAAGCAAACTCATCTGATTACTTTTATTCTTTATTTTTTCCAGATAGATTACTTAAAATCATTTTGAGTCCGATAGCAACCAGTACAACCGCTAATGTAATATAGCGTAGAGATTTAATCTCCCCTGTATTTGGTAAGTTTTCTTCCACACTTTTTGAAATGGATACTCGACGCGAAAGCGACTCTGATTCTTCTTCACTCGTTAAAGATTCATTGGATGAACTGTCAATCGTTGATTCTGAACTTGATTCAACTGGAGCATTACCAGTAACCACAGCAAAACGTCCTAATTGTTGTGTACGAATTGTTACATTTTGATTGTGGACTGAGTTCGTTAAGTTTGACACATTCGCACCATTGATTCTTAGAACTTGAATTTGACTTCTTACTTGTCCAACTGGAATACGAATTTCAGCTACCCTGGTTAATTGAACAGGATTATTTTGGCGATCTAACAATTGAATATCATAAACTTTATATGCCTTACCGTTTAATGCTGATGGCAATGGATCTAAAGTAGAAACGCGACTTGTTTGTAATCTTACAACATTTGGCGCATCTTCTGGATTAATCCAGACCTCAATTCCTGTTTCGTCATCGACATAACGACGGGTTGCTTCTTCTGCTTCACTTTCATCCACACTTTCTTCTGAAATGGATTCGGACGAACTTTCCGACGCAGATTCTTCACTCGATGATACAGATTCTGATTCAGACGAACTTTCTGATACAGATTCTTCACTTGATGATACAGATTCCGATTCAGACGACTCAGGTCGTATCGTTACAGTAATCGCTTGGTCAACTGTTTTATCCGCTTCAACTGTTACTGTCGCCGTCCGATTAGCAATTTCATATTGCTCAGGCAAATCCACGATTTCATAAGAGTAATCTCCTGGCTCTAATTCAGTGAAGCTTGCAATACCATCATTATTTGTACGCACTTCTTGATTATTGATTTTAACTACCGCATTAGGTACCGGACGGTTTTGATCGTCAGTAATGGTGATATTTACTTGACCAAATAGGCGTCTTTCAATATTTAAGCGTCCTTCAAATGCCATACCTTCCTCAATCTCAGCGCGTAATTCTTCACCACTTAAGACATAATTATTTGGGGCTTCAAGCACTTCATAGTAATAATTACCTGGTTCTAAGGAGTTAAATTGAACCCAACCGTCTTCATTGGTTGTTTCTTGTAATCCACCAAATTTAACAACAGCATTAACAACAGCTTTATCATCTTGGTCTAAGACTTGAACTCTTGCCGTAGCAAGTTCAATCTCACGCTCAAGTGTAATTGTGATTGTCGCATCTTCCGCTTCAGTCAATTCAACTGCGCCTGTTAATTGACCACTATAATTATCCGGTACATTGCTAAGAGTGTAGTCATAATTACCTGGATTCATTTCGCCAAAACTTACACGACCTTCATCATTTGTCATACCAGAACGATCAACAATTGTGATATCAACGCCACTAATAGCTTCTTCGTTTTGATCGACTAGAAAAAATTGAATGGTCCGTTGTTGAATATCACGCATAACTTCTAATGTACGCGTCTCTTGCGCACCTTCACCAATAACAATATTGTTCACTGGTCGGTCACTTTGATAACCATCAGGAAGTTCAGTAATTTGATATTCATAGGTTGCAGGAGTCACCTCATTAAAGACCGCATGCCCATTTTCATCTGTTGTTGCCGTCTGTTCACCTAAACGAACGACCACACCCGAAACAGGCTCAGCATTTTGATCATTAACCACCAAAGTAAATACCCCTGCTTCTACCGTACGAGTAACATTAATCGCAACAGTGGTTGTTGCTTCATTATTAGGAGAAACTACATCACTTGCTTGGCCCGTATAGCCTTCTGGTAAAGAAACTAATTGATAATTGTAATCTGCACCTAGAGGTAAGTCAGCTAAAGTTGCAATTCCTTCGCCATTCGTTGTTATTTCTTGGTTTGCTAATTGGATGACCGCATTAGCAACTGCTTTACCATCTTGGTCTTTAACTATGAATTCAACTACTCCAGTAGGTTCTTCATAGTTTACAAAGATGGTTCCTGTAGCCGGTTCATTTTCAGGCACAGTAATTGAATAACCGGTTGTATCCACTTCATAGTATTCTGGCAATGACGCTACCGTATATTCATGGGTTCCTGCTGGAACATTTTCAAAAACAACTTTACCTTCATCATTAGATGCTATGGTTTGATTATTCATCAGAATTTCTACACCAGAAACGGGATTATCGTTTTGATCCAAGATGCTCAAAGTAACGGTTGTTGTTTGAGGGGCACGTTCAACTTGTAAATCAACTTGTGCAACTGCTTCATTTGTTACTGTAACAGCACCTTCAGCATTACCGCTATAACCCTCTGGAAGGCTGCTTAGAGTGTAATTGTAGTCCCCAAGTTCTAAGCCTTCAATCGTAGCTAGTCCATTTTCATTAGTAGTGATAACTTGTTCTGCTACGGTAATTTCTGCATTAGGAACAGCTGATCCGTCTTGGTCTGTCACCTTGAATTCTACATTTCCTATTTGTTCAACATAAGTCACATAAACCGTTCCTGTCGCTGGTTCATTTTCAGGCACAGTAATTGAATAACCGGTTGTATCGACTTCATAGTATTCTGGCAATGACGCTACCGTATATTCATGGGTTCCCGCTGGAACATTTTCAAAAACAACTTTACCTTCATCATTAGATGTCACGGTTTGTTCATTCATCAGAATTTCTACACCAGTAACTGGATTATCGTTTTGATCCAAGATGCTCAAAGTAACGGTTGTTGTTTGAGGGGCACGTTCAAGAGTAATTGTCGCTGTTGCGATTTGATCACTTTCAGCATACACTACGCCGTTTCCTTCACCGCTGTATCCTTCTGGTAGATTATTAACGTAATAATAAAGTTCTCCTAAAGGAATTTCATTAAATACAGCTACACCATTTTCATTGGTCGTTGCTGTTAATTCAGCTAAGACAACTTCTACATTTGGGATAGGATTTCCATCTTGATCAACAACAGTTACCTCAGCTTGCGTTGTTTGTGCTTCACGCACGATTGAAAGTGTCACGATTGGACTTTCTTCCGTTGTGACAGATACAACACCTTCGTTAGAGCCGCTGAACCCTTCCGGAAGACCTGTTACGGAATAGTTATAATCTCCTACAGGGAGTTCATATACAGTAGCATGGCCATTCTCATCCGTTTGAATCACTTGCTCTCCAATGGTAATTTCAACTCCAGGAACCACGCTTGAATGTTGATCGACGGCAACAAACTCAACCGAATTTGTTTGAGGTATTGACTCTAAGCTTTGAGCAACACTGGCTACTTCTTCGCTGGTTACATTTAAATTGCCTTCAAACGAACCTGTATAGCCTTCTGGGACAGCATTGACATAATAATAATGTTCACCTAGTGGTATATCGTTAAATACAGCTACACCATTTTCATTAGTTGCTACTAATTGATCAGCTAAAACTATTTCTACACCGGAAATCGGCATATCATTTTGGTCCAGCACACGGATTTCAGCTTGGCTTGTTTGCGCTTGGCGTTCTACACCAATGGTAATTTCAGATATATAATCGGCTACTACCGTAATGGTACCTTCTGCCCAACCAGCATAACCTTTTGGCAAGCTTGATATTGCATAGTAGTAGTCCCCTAATATGAGATCACTAATCGTAGCAATACCTTCCTCATTCGTTGTGATAATTTGGTCCCCTACTACAATTTCTGCATTAGGAACCACTTCTTGATTTTGATCGTGGATTTTGAATTGAATGCCGCTTGATTGTGGTTGGCTTTCTAAGCGGATCGTTACTTGAGAAATTTCGTTTGCAACAATATCTAGATTGGCAGCATAATCCCCTACAAATCCAGCAGGCAATTCAGTAACTGTTAATTGATAATTTCCAGCAACTAATTCATTTATTTTAGCTAAGCCATTTTCATCAGTTTGCAACGACTGATCACCAAGACTTAAAACTACATTTGGCACAGGCGCGTCATTTTGATCCAAAACTCTAACTTCAAAAGCGCCCACTTGAGATGTCTCTTCAGGAACTGTTGATTCCTCTTCTTGATCTAAGAGCGATGCTGCTGTTTGGTCTGTTAGTAAAATATCCAATTCTGAAATCATTTTTTGACTAGCTTCGTCCAATAAATCCGGTCCTGTTACGATTTCAAAAGGTATATCGTAAACTACCGTTCCATCGGCTAAAGTATTAATTGACCCAAGATTATTTAATTCTTTGAGTTCTTTACCTGCATTAATATCCTCTTGAGTCAGCTCAGCAATCGATTGTTCAATTTGATAAGCAGAGATATTTTCTCCATCGCGCACAAATCCTTGCGCATCATAAATACGTAATACATAGTTTCCAGGAGCTAATTCTAAAACATCTGTTGGAACATCATTCGAACGATAAGAATAGACAACCTGCGATAAATTTGTATCGATAATATCATAAGATATTTGCGTTTGTTCTGATGGTTGATTCATTTGTGTTTGTAGAAAAACATCGATATCAACTTCAACACCGTCTTGTGCAAAAGCTGTCACCAGTCCGCTTAATTGGCTTGTTACCAAAAGCGATGAAATTAATAGATGTTTAGCAATCCTCTTCAATTTCATGACATTTCCTCCTTATTTTCTTACACTTTAAATGTATCATAACTTTTTAAAGAAAATGATAAACTCAAATAAATATCATATATTTATCATAAAGTTTCTTACTTAGTTCATGTTTTTTTCACAGTTGTGGCGAATTATTGAAAGATAGAGACCAAGCAAAAGAGGTCAAGTTGGTAGTAAATACTAACTTGACCTCTTTTTTAAATGTGATATTTATTAAAGGATTATTCTAATCCTAAGTGTCCTTTTACTAAGTCTTCTAAAGCTTGCATTTCAGCTGGGATGTCTGCATCGTTTAATATGATATTTTCTAATGATGTTTCAAATGTATTGAAGACTTCACTTGCTCCAACATATTGCGGAGATGACATACCGTAAGCTAATTCGTCAGAAGCAGCTTGAACGTATTCGTTCTCAACTAAGTAATTTTGCCATGTTTCAGAATCAACACCAGATTGTGTAATTGGTAAATAACCTGTTGCCACTGCCCAACGTGCTGTATTTTCTGGTTGTAATAAGAATGACATGAATTGAACAGCACCTGCTTGTTGTTCTTCTGTAGCAGACGCAAATACACCTAAGTCATTACCAGCAAATAATGTTAATGGTTCACCTTCGCCATAAACAGGAATTTCTGTCGTTGAGAAAGCAATGTTATTTTCTTCGATTCCTGGAAGAACGTAAGCTAAACCAGCTGAAGAACCGATATATAGGGCTGTTTCACCTTGTGAGAATGGACCAGACATAAAGCCGTCTTCACCTGCTGTACGGGCATAACCATTGTCGATTAAAGCTTTTAGGAATTGAATTGGCTCAATAGCTGTTTCAGACGCAATTTCTACTTCAGATAGATCTTGCGAAACCCATGTTGCACCATTTTGACGCGCCATTGTTTCAACTTCCATTGAAAGACTATTTTCTAAACCGATAGCTGGATTATCTACACCTGCTTCTTGTAAAGCAACTCCTAAGGCTTCAACTTCTTCCCAAGTTGTTGGGGTTTCAACACCTGCTTCAGCTAATAAATCTTCGTTAACGAACATTAAACGTACGGATTTAGAAAAAGGAATCGCATAAACTTCATCGTTATATTTTACACCTTCAACGAAACCAGGGAAGATATCATTATATAAATCTTCACCAAAGTTATTTTCTTCCGTTAATAAGTTATCTAATGGTAGTAAAATACCAGCGTCCATAAAGTCTGGTGTTGCAGATGGTGAAAGTTGTGAAATCGTTGGTAAATCACCCGCTGCACCTGAAGCCATAATACTTTGTTGTAAAGTGTTGTAATCCCCTTGGTTTTGTTCTACTACGACAAAATCAGATTGTGATGCATTAAATTCTTCGACTAAAGTTGTAATCATTTCTTGATGCGGACCGTTCATAGCATGCCAAAAAGTTAGCTCTACAGGTTCTTGTGCAGATGCAGTTGGTGCAAATGATAAGCCGGCTGAAGCGACTAAACTAGCTAATAATACTTTGATAGATTTTTTCATCAAATTTTCCCTCCAAAATGATTTGTCCTAACCTTTTAGACCAGAACGAGAAATGCCTTGCATAATGTACTTTTGCAACAAGAGATAAATGACAACCATAGGAACAACGACAATCGTTGAAGCAGCCATTAACAATTCAAATTGTGTTCCGGCTTCTGTCGTGAATGCTTGCAGTCCCACTGGCAAGGTACGTAGCGACCGTTCATTCGTGACAATTAATGGCCACATGAACGCATTCCAACTACCAATTACCTTTAGAATTGTCACTGCAATTATCGATGATTTAGAAAGAGGCACAACCATTTCCCAAAGGAAACGCCAATCGCTACAACCATCAGACTTTGCTGCATAGTACAATTCATCAGGAATTGATTCGAAGGATTGTTTCAAAGTAAAGACTGAAAATACACTGGCTAACCACGGAATGATAAGTGCCCAATAAGTATTGATCATTCGCCAACTCGCTAAGGTAACAAAGTTAGGTATGGTCATCAACTCACCCGGAACCATCATCGTGCCCAGCAACAGAATAAATAACAGATCTTTACCCCAAAATCTAAGTTTAGCAAAGGCATAAGCTGCCAAAATGCTCGTAAATAATTCGCCGATCGTTGTCACAGTCGTGACAAAAAGACTGTTAATAAAATAACGACCGAACGGGGCTGCCTCTAACGCTTTCGAATAATTACTGAATTTTAACGTTTCTGGCACCCAGACTGGTGGAATGGCAATGGCTTCTGCGCCTGTCTTCAAACTGGTAGCAACCATCCAGTAAAAAGGCAAAATCATAAAGACGCCACCAAAGAACAAGAAAACATAGGTAATCGAATTAGAGAAAATCTTTTTCATAACTAACCACCTCGTTTGTCAAAATATCGATTGCCGATAAATTGAATGATTGTTATAAGTAACACGATTAAGAATAGAATAATCCCAGAGGCAGCTGCCACACCGTAATCAAATTGAACATAGAATTTCTGGAATAAATAATAAACTAAGGTCGTTGCAGAACCTGCAGGTCCAGGCCGTCCATTAAATAGAGAATAGACTTCATCAAAAACTTTAAAGTTATTGATGACACCAATAATTGAAAGTAAGAAAATAGTTGGACGCAATAACGGCAAGGTAATATTCGTAAATCTATTCCAAGCATTCGCTCCATCTATCTTAGCCGCCTTGTAATAATTTTCATTAATATTTCCAAGTCCAACTAGAAAGAGTAAAATATTAAACCCTAAACCTTTCCAAATCGACATAATGATCACCGCTGGCAATGCCATACTCGGATTATTTAGCCATTTAATCGGTTCAATTCCAAATATTCCCATAATATAATTAAACAAGCCATAACGGGAATGGTAGAGCCAATTCCAAACAATCGATACCGCCACCGTTGACGTTACGTAAGGTAAAAAGTAGACGGTTCTAAAAAAACCTTTAAGAAACGGAATTTGATTAAGCATTAAGGCAATAGCTAGTGAAATAATCAAGGAAGCTGGCACAACTCCTAAAACAAAAACGGCCGTATTACGTAAAGCTTCATAAAATTTTGGGTCATTAAATAATTCTTGATAGTTATCTAATCCACGGCCATCGATTGCCCCTGTAAAGAGATTAAAATCTAAATAAAAACTCATGTCCACTGATTTTATAATCGGATAGACTGTAAAAACCCCAATCATAATCAGCATTGGCGCTAAGTAAAGCAGGGCCTGCAGCGTACTTTTCCAAGTGACCTTACGATTCATTGCCACCCCTACTTTCAATCAATTGTTCTCTTTGGTCAAATAACAAAGGCGTTCCTTTTACATCTAAATAAATAACTTCGCCTTCTTCGAACCCAGCATCAATATCTGTCACAACAAAATGTTCGTCAGCAGCCATACAATGTATAGTCATTTCTTTCCCTACATTTTCTATCCGTTGAATTGTTGCTTTTATAAGATAATTTGTCTCATCTGCTAATTTAAACTGCTCTGAGCGAATTCCCATTCGCTCCCACTCTTCTTGAAAGACTGCTGCATTTTGATTTAAAGCAGCGGATGTGCGCGCAAAGGTATTAATGACAGGACTTCCAATAAATTTCGCAACAAATAAATTTCTTGGTCGTTGATACAGGGTTACTGGATCGCTAATTTGTTGAATTTCACCTTTGTCCAGAACCATTACACGGTCTGCAATACTTAATGCTTCTTCTTGGTCGTGGGTTACAAAAACAGTTGTTACTTCTGTTTCTTGTTGAATACGTCGAATCTCCTCTCGCATTTCTATCCGCAAGCGCGCATCTAAATTTGATAATGGCTCATCCATTAAAATAATATCAGGCGACTTAGATAACGCACGGCTGATTGCTACCCGTTGTTGTTGTCCACCGGAAAGTTGACGGGGATATTTATTTAATTGATCGGTAATGCGCGTTAAGCGTGCCATTTCTTCTGCACGTTCACGGCGTTCTGCTTTGGGCATTTTAGCCATTTTCAGGGGAAACATGATGTTTTCCATAACGGTTAAATGGGGGTACAGCGCATAATTTTGAAATACGAGACCTACTTGGCGTTTAACAGGGTCTAATTTAGTCACATCTTTGTCGTCAAAGAAAATGTGACCATCTGTTGCTTCTAATAAACCAGAAATCAAATAGAGCGTGGTTGACTTACCACATCCACTTGGGCCTAAAAAGGACACCAATTGTTTGCTGGGTAAAGTGAAATTGATTTTATCTAGGACGGTATTGTCTTGAAAGCGCATTGTGACATCTTCAAATCTAACTTGCATAGCTGCACCTCGATCGTTATTTTAAACTTTGCTTATCCATTTATACCAACTAATTGTAAATTAGCTTATAAAAAATTAATCATGGTAAACTTTTGAGTTTTTATGATTTTAGATTGAGTTTTTCGGGGATGATGTTGGGGTGAGTGATATTAGGGATGGTTAATGTCGGTCGACGAATGCGTCCACTGTCATTAAACACTCCTTTTGTCGGTCGGTTGGAGTCCTGAGTGACATTAAGGTTGTTTGGTATCAATGCCAGGGTTCACCGACATTAAAAGGCGGTTATTCTCTCCCTAATTAAAAAGATAAAAATAGCCAGAAAGTTCATTGCGAACTCTCTGGCTATTTTTCTAGCAAACTTCTTTTAACTATCGATTAATTATTAACCTGGAATGGTTTGAGGTAAATTAAAGGCATTTAGCATTTCGTCAGAAGCTTCATTGATTGGAACTTGCTCAACTAAGCTTCCTTGTATAACAACCCGTTCATTTAAACTGTAATCACAGGTAATTAAGGTGACAATCGGTAACTCCGTTTCTTGCACTAAGTCAACCCGTTCAGGTGCCACTTGTTCAATAAAATCAATTTGATAGGCATAGATATTTTCTAAGTCCGTTAAATAAATCATATCGCCCATTTCTACACGCATTAATGGTGCGAATAATAGGTCTTCATTAATAGAATGGTGACTAGCAATCGCATAGTTAGATTCACCCATTTCCATATCAGGTCGTAAGGTTCCGGCCCCTAGATACATTCCCTCATTAGTAACACCTTTATAAATCGGTAAATTCATATTAACATTAGGAATGGCAATTCCACCTATAGTTGGTAGATCGTTTGGATTAACATTATTGGTTAAAACGTCAGTTGCACTGATGTTATCAATAACCAGCCAATCATAGTCTACTTCGCGTTCTTGATTCATCAAAACTTCTTCTCGTGTTAAATTACCAATTTGATTTTGTTGCGAACCTTGACGAATAATATGGTTTTTAATAGGATCAATTGCTAATAAAGCTAGGGCAACTAGAATTAATAGAACGCCTAAAACTGTTTGGAAACGGCCACCTTTGCGCTTTTTCTTATTATGTCTTTCAGAACGACTTTTTATTTGGTTATCTTCTGACATTTTTTTGCCTCCATTCAAATACACTTGTATATTAAATATAGCAAACCTCTTTTGTTTTTACTATAAAGGTGCAAATATTTAATAAAATTATCAAAATAAATTTATAATTAAATATATTTGAGCAGAAATTATCTATAAAAAGTAATAAAAACTTCATATATTTTTACTTAATCGTGGAAACTTGACAATATATTTTATTTGCATTTCATTATTTTATTTATTATACTTACTTTATCATTTATATCCATAAGGGAGTAACTAGAGGTTAGCGCCTTGTCAGTATCAACAACGTTAAGTAGAATTTCTACTGGTACTGTACTTAAATAGTGAGACTTATGCCACCAGATTGTTAGCTATTAGCGTTTGGTTAGCATAAGTCTTTTTATTTAGCTAAATTTATGAAAACTTTGGATAATTATTTAGGAGGAAAAAATGTCAAAAGAAAATTTTAAACCTTTTACACTGTCGGCAGATGAAGTTGTCAGTCATTTAGAAACTGATGTCACCACTGGTTTAAGTGATGCTGAAGTTCAACGTCGTCTTGAAAAGTATGGGCATAATGAATTAATTACTGAAGAAAAAACAACTCTTCTTCAGAAATTCATTGCTCAATTTAAAGACTTTATGATTATTGTCTTATTAGTTGCTGCTGCTATTTCAGCGGTTATTGGGATAATGGAAGGTGAAGGTATTGCCGACGCTATCGTTATCTTAATTGTAGTTACTTTAAATGCATTAATGGGTGTTTTCCAAGAATCTAAGGCAGAAGAAGCTATTGATGCTTTAAGAGATATGGCATCTCCCGAAGCAAAAGTTCGCCGTAATAATTCAAACACAAGCATTAAAAGTACTGAATTAGTACCGGGTGATATTGTTTTACTTGAGGCAGGAGATATCGTGCCTGCTGACTTACGTTTAGTAGAAGCCAATTCTTTACAGATTGAAGAAGCTGCCTTAACAGGTGAGTCCGTTGCTTCTGAAAAAGATATACTAACAATCGAAGATGCCGGGACAGGTATTGGTGACCGTCACAACATGGCCTTTTCAAGTACAAACGTTACTTATGGTCGTGCACTAGGGGTTGTAACTGCAACTGGAATGGGCACTGAAGTTGGTAATATCGCCAACATTTTATCTTCGACTGAAAGTCAACAAACACCATTACAACGCGACCAAGAAGAATTAGGTAAAAAATTAACTTACTTAATTATCATCATTGCGATTATTACTTTCATCGTGGGACTATATGGACCAAACTCTGGTGAGGCTACTGTCATTGATATGCTACTTATTTCTATCTCATTAGCGGTTGCTGCAATCCCAGAAGGTTTGCCTGCTATTACAACTATTATCTTATCCATTGGTACACAGAAAATGGCTGAAAGAAATGCTCTAGTTCGTACATTACCTGCCGTTGAAACATTAGGTTCCACACAAGTTATTTGTTCAGATAAAACAGGGACTTTAACTGTTAATAAAATGACGATTGAACAAGTATTTTATAATGGAGAATTACATGAAGCATCTGAAGATATTGATTTAAACTCTCCATTATTAAGAGCAATTACTTTTGCCAATGATGTTTCTACTGATAATTCAGGTAATTTAGTGGGTGACCCAACTGAAATTGCCATGATTAAATACGGTAACGACAAAGGTTTTGATTTAGAAGGCCAATTAGCTCAAACACCACGTATTGATGAAGTACCATTTGATTCAACACGTAAGCTAATGTCTACCATCCATAAACTAGAAGATGGAAGATTTTTAGTAGCTGTTAAAGGGGCTCCTGATCAATTAATTAAACGCGCTACGCAATATCAAGATAATGATCAAGTTGTTGCCTTAACTGAAGAACATAGCCAATCAATTTTACAAGCTAATGAAAATATGGCTCGTAATGCTTTACGTGTTCTAGCCGGTGCTTACAAAATCATTGATTCCTTGCCAGAAAAAGTGGACACTGATACCGTTGAAAACGACCTAATATTTGCCGGTTTAGTTGGTATGATTGACCCTGAGCGTAAAGAAGCTGGAGATGCGATTAAAGTTGCTCATGACGCTGGTATCCGTACCGTTATGATTACTGGAGACCACGCTGTGACAGCTCAAGCAATTGCAGAACGTCTAGGTATCTTAAATCCAAACGAGGACAATGCTTCTCACGTCATCACTGGTGCTGATTTAGATAGTATTTCTGATGACGAACTTGCTCGCACAGTATCCAATTATTCGGTTTATGCTCGTGTATCACCTGAACATAAAGTACGTATTATTCGTGCATGGCAAGCCAATGATGTTGTTGTTTCCATGACTGGAGATGGTGTTAACGATGCTCCTTCATTAAAACAAGCCGATATCGGTGTTGGTATGGGTATTACAGGTACTGAAGTTTCTAAAGGGGCTTCAGATATGGTTTTAGCCGATGACAACTTTGAAACAATTGTCGTTGCCGTAGAAGAAGGACGTAAAGTTTTTGCAAACATTCAAAAAGCTGTTCAATTCTTACTTTCAGCTAATATGGGTGAGGTTTTAACTTTATTCATCGCTACATTTATGGGTTGGACCATTTTAGAACCTATCCATATCTTATGGATCAACTTAGTAACTGACGTATTCCCAGCTATCGCTCTTGGTATGGAAGACGCTGAAAGTGATTCTATGCGTAAAGCCCCTAGAACATCTAAAGATAATTTCTTATCATTCGGTATCTTACCAAGTATTATTTACCAAGGTATTATCGAAGGTGGTTTAACGCTATTTGTTTACTGGTATGCTCGTTTCCAAATGGGTGTAGACAACAATATGGCAGAAACAATGGCCTTTATTACACTTGGTTTGATTCAATTGTTCCATGCTTACAACGTTAAATCTACCTTTAAGTCACTATTTAGTAGTAATCCATTCGATAATAAATTCTTGAACTTAGCCTTCTTCGGTTCTGGTGCTTTATTATTAGGAGTTATTTTAATTCCTGGAATAAATACCTACTTTGATGTAACAGTCCCTACAACTGAAGGATGGTTGGTTTCTCTTCTAGCTGCAGCTAGCATTATTGTCATTGTAGAACTTGTTAAGTGGATCTTACGTGCAACTGGTGTTGCTGCTCGTTACGAAAAACCAGGTAGCGAAAACATTCAATAATCTTAATAAAAACAAAAACTTCTTTTCTCAAAAATACACTGAGAAAAGAAGTTTTTTTGTTTATAGATCTTGATTTTGTTCTAAAATTTCATGGTAGGATTCGCAAATTGCAAAAAAAGCTGCCATTTCAACTGGAGTGAATTTCTTAAATAACTTTTTATGGGTCTTTACGATATCCACATTATCATATCTACTGTGTGCAAGAGCAGTTTGCTCTCCTAGTTCAGTTAATGATAAGTGGTATGATTTACGGTCTTCAGGATTTACAGACCGTTCAACCAATTGCTTACTCTCCAGTTTACTAATAATTTGAGATATTGCACTACGCGTTCTTTTCCACTTATCAGCCAAAGCAGAAGCGGTCTGATCTTCAACACTCATGATGTCTTGCAAAATGTGGGCTTCAATCATCGTTAACTCGATCCCGGTCCCATAGTCTTTACCAACAGAAAAATATTTAGAGTAAGATAAAATTAAATCATACATTGGCTGCATAATACTATCTAATTTTTTGTATCTTTCAATTGTTTTCTCCATATCTTCATCTTCTGGTACCCAAGTAGAAATCACTTCATTTTCGTAGACTTCTAGTTGGTCTTTATATTTCTGTATGTCGATACTTCCATGTAAATTTTCAGTCATAGTTATCACATCCTTACTTTATTCAGATTTTCCATTTTATGATAGCAAATTGATGACTGAGAAACGGATTGTTTTTCTATAAACTTTATTAATGATTCGGCTTTACAAATCACTTTTTCAGGAATATAATATCTTTTATAACAAATTTATCCAAGCCGGATTAGCTCAGCTGGTAGAGCATCGCACTCGTAACGCGGAGGTCACAGGTTCAAATCCTGCATCCGGCATTTAATACGTTTAAAAAATCCACACTATTCATTTTATTGATAGTGTGGATTTTGTCTATCTGAAAGTTATTTATTTATGAAAGATTAATTTCTTACTGCTATAACTTCAATTTCCACAAGCCCACCTAAAGGCAGATCTTTGACTGCAAAAGCTGAACGAGCTGGGAAAGGTTCGTTAAAGTATTGGCTATACACTTCATTTACCGCTTGGAAATCAGCGATGTCATCTAAAAGAACAAGTGTTTTAACGACGTTTTCTAAACCTAAGCCTGCTTCTTCCAATACAGCTTTTATATTTTTAAAGGAATTATGCGCTTGTTCAACGACATTGTCTGCCATTTTGCCATCGGGAGTCATTCCTAATTGGCCTGATAAGAAGACAATATTTCCGGTATCAATAGCTTGTGAGTAAGGTCCCACAGCTTGTGGTGCGTTATTCGTTTGAATTTTTTTCATAAATTTATCCTTTCAATTTAACAAGAGTGACAATTTTATGCCCAATTAAGTCACGTTAATATATATAATATTATAGCTGCTACTACCATAAATACAACTATAATCGGTGTTACCCAGCGAAACCAATGAAGCCCATTGCACTAATTCCTTTTGCTACAGAATTACCGATATCATTCATAGACATTCCACTAGTAATACCCATTAGCATCGCTGCTACTAAGTTTGCTCCCGTCATTACCGCTAAGACACTACCTTCTCCAGTAATACCGTAGTATACGATTACTAAGAATTACCCAATAAATAGCGCTAGTGTTAAGATTGTTCTCCAGCTAAGGTCAGTGTTAGCATTGATATTCTGATCGTCTGCATTAGATTTAGTAAAATCACCAACTACAGCATACATAAGAGATTTTTCTGGATCTGCTTGGATTTTCTTAACATAGCGCAATAAGTAGAATAGTCCAATTAACATGAATACATTCATAATTAAAAGACGAACAAAAAATCCAGAATAAGCTGAACGCCTGCTAACATTTGCGGAACGACCGCTGTATTTGGTCCTGTACCAAATACAATCATAGAAGGGAATAAAGTAATACCTAAAGCTACAATCGGATCTAGTTTTAGTCGTTTAGAAAATAGCACACCAATCGGAACCATCGCAACTAAAGCATCTGAACCAGCAAACCCACCGATATAAGTTAATAATACGAATAAGATGGTAATTAAAGGAACGACACTCGATCCTTCTAGTTTTGCTACAGCTCAGTCAAGCACATCAGTTGCCATTACTGAAAAGATAACAGCTGCCTAACTAATTAATCCGTCCATTAAGAGCATCAACATATCTAAAATACTTACTGGTGTCTGCTCATCTAAATAACTAAACTGATCATCGGTTAAAATATTTCCAGCAGTATCTCTAGCGTATTGTCCTGCTGGTATGATATATGTTAAAAGCGTCACTACTAATAAAAGACCAACCATTATCCACTATAGGTGAGGTATGGTAATTTTTTTGTTTTGTTTGAGTCATCGATTTCTTCTACCTATCCTAGGTTCTTAGTTTGCTAAATAGTCAGCAGTGAATTTAACCATTGTTCCAATAGCATATTTTAATGAAGCATCATCCATATCGAAGTAGTCATTATGGTGTTCTGCCCCACTACCTAGTTCCTCATTTTTGATTCCAACGAATGAGAATACAGAAGGTGCAATTTTGCTATAGTGTGAAAATGTCTCAGAAGCATACCATTTTACATCTTCAGCAAAGCTTCCAGGGAATAACTCTTCAACACCTGATCTGACTTGTAACGCCAACGCTTCATCATTTAGAACCGGAACAGTTTGTGGGCCTGATACTTTTTCTTCATTAATTGTACAATTGTGTACTGCAGCTACACCATTTGCAATTCGCATTAGCATCTCATAGGCTTTAGTACCTTCTTCAACGTTGAAGTAACGTAACGATCCAGCAATCTTCGCTTTATCAGCAAAAACATTATTTGCTGTACCAGCATTGAATTGAGTAATACCTAATGTAACAGTTTCTTCAACATTTAATTGGTTATTCCATGCTGTACTTATACTATTTAAAATATCAACCCCAGCAAACAATGGGTTAATAGATAAGTCAGGTCTTGACCCGTGTCCACCTTTTCCAATGATTTCAAAATCAATTACAGCAACTGCAGCCATTACTGGTCCAACGTTAGCTGATACTTTACCAACGTCTAAGAATGACGCTAAGTGGTTACCATAGATAGCATCAATTCCACGACCTTCTAAATGCTTAAGCATAGCTGCAATACCTGTACCAATTTCTTCACCTTCTTCAAAGATAAAGATAATTTTTCCAGATAATTGATCTTCAATTTCTTTAATAATTTTTGCTGTATAAAGTAATGTTGTCATATGTCCGTCATGACCACAAGCGTGCATTGCACCATCGTTTTCAGAACGTACTAGACGTTTTTGAGCTAAGTTATCTTCTGTTTCTTGAACTGGTAAAGCATCAATATCGGTACGTAAACCAATTGTTTTACCTGGTCGGCCAGTGTCTAATGTTGCTGTAAATCCTGTTCCCCCACTTCTTTCGTCTCTTGCAACTTCTTCAATTTCATAACCTAAATTCGTCATGAATTCTTTAAGATATTTACTTGTTTCAAATTCTTTACCTGATAATTCTGGGTATTTGTGTAAGTGATGACGAATTTCAACTGCTTCATCATTATATTGATCTACTAATTTTAAAATTGTTTCATTTAAGCTCATTTTATGGTTCCTTTTTGTTTGTATTATTTATTTAAATGTCTTAACAATACGATTGATTGCTTCTTCTAAAGTTGAACGTGAGCATGCTAAGTTAAAGCGCATGTAACCTTCCCCTTCATCTCCAAACCAATGACCACTATCTAAACCAACTTTTGCTTCATGAACCATTTTGTGATCTAACTCTTCTCTTGTTAAACCAAATTTACTAAAGTCAGCAAATGCTAAATAAGTTGCTTCTAATTTTAATACATCAACTCTTAATTCTGCTCCTAATCTTTCTTTTAAATACTCATAGTTAGCATAGATATATTTGATTAACTCATCTAGCCATTCTTCAGAATCGTTATATGCAGCTATTACTGCTGCTAGAGAATATGGGTTATGAATTCCAATACCTAATTGCTCAATTGTACGACTAAATGGATGACGTAATTTATCATCTGGAATAACGATTCCTGACCATTGTGTTCCAGCTAAGTTAAATGTTTTACTTGGTGAAATACATGTAATAACTTTATCTGAATAATCTTTTCCTAAATTACCTACAGTAGTATATTCTACCCCTGGCATAATAAGGTCACCGTGAATTTCATCGACAATGACTAATAAATCATTTTCAAAAGCAATATCTAGCATACGTTTTAATTCATCTGCTTTATATACTTTACTTAGTGGATTATGTGGTGAACAAAGGATAAACATGGTTGTGTTAGGATCTTTGGCTTTTTCTTCAAAGTCAGAAAAGTCAACTTCAAAGTCATGACCATTTTTAACTAAACTGCTTGAAACAACTTTACGACCATTATTTACAATTGCATTGGTAAATGGATAGTAAACTGGACGTTGGATTAAAACTCCATCTCCTGGTCTTGTAAAGGTTTGAACTGCCAAATTAAGGGCAAAAACAATTCCTTGTGTATTGACAACTGTTTTATAATCTAAATCCCAATTATGACGGCGTGACATCCAATTAGCTAACGCTTTATTAGCTTCGTCTGTACCAGAATATCCGATAATGCCATGATCAACGACCTTTTGTAGAGCTTCTGTAATAGCAGGTGCTATTTTGAAATCCATATCTGCTACCCATAATGGTAAAACGTCTTTACTACCAAAGGTTGCCTGAAGCGATTCATCATCCCATTTCATGGACATAGTACCTTTTCTGTCTATAAATTCATCAAAATTGTACATTCAAATTTTCTCCTCTTTAATTTATATATATTTTCGAACAATATTAGTTAAGACGTTTAATTGTTCAGTAGCTTAACTAATGAAAATATAACACAAATATTTTGCACTTACAACCTCTTACATAACATTTTTTTATAAATATTGATGAAAATTAATGAAAACAAATAAGCACAAAGTTTGAAGCAATAAAATTCTTTTTCGATTTAAAATCTAAAATTATATTTCGTTTTCGAAATAGATTGACATTCAAATGTACGTTTGATAATATAATTATAGAGTTCATTTGAATGATAAAAAATTATTTATACGGAGGTATTTATTATGAAGTTTGGTATTATTTTAGGTTCTACTCGTGAAGGTCGTGTAAGTCCACAAGTTGGGGAATATATTTATAACATTGCAGCGCAACGCGAAGATCACTCATTTGAAATTGTGGATATTGCTGATTACAATTTGCCGTTTATAGGTACTGGCGAAGCAAATCCAGCTTGGAATGCAAAAATTGATGAATTAGATGGTTACATCTTTATCGTACAAGAATATAACCATGCTTTATCGGCGGCATTGAAAAATGCACTCGATAGTGCCCGTTCTGAGTGGTTTAATAAAGCTGCTGGGATTGTTTCATATGGTTCAGGTAGCGGAATTCGTGCTGCAGAACAAGTTCGTCAAATTTTAGGTGAGCAATATGTTGCGGATGTTAGAACGAACCCTGCTTTCAACTTATTCACTGACTTTGAAAACTTCACTAATTTCAAACCTGGCGCACATATGGAAGCTGGCGTAAATGATATGTTAGATGAATTAATTTTATGGTCAATGGCTTTTGAAACCATCCGTTATAAATAATTAAACAGCAAAAAATCGTAAGTGCCTAATACTATACAAGCACTTACGATTTTTATTATTAATTACCCTCTAGCTGCTTTTGCTTCTGTTGGATTTTCGCGATAGCTTGTTTACTGAGTATTAGCCAACAAATTACAATGATATTAGCTGAAAACAAAGGTACAAGAACGAAAAAGAAATCTAAGGCAATCAACCATAAAATAGTTGAAGCAACCATTCCGATCGTTTCTATCGGACACGTTAACATAACTAAAAATGGTTGAATAATCTTATCAAGTCCTTTTAGGGATTGCGTTGCCTTAAACACAAAACTATAGGCTAAATGTGCCACATAAACGATAAGTAAAAGAATAATCCATGGATAGAGGATTTGAAGATTATTCGAAAGAGCGGTTATAGTTGACCAGTAGATAACAAAAGCAATCGCAATATACATAAATCCGTATAAATTACTCCGAATAAAATTCTCCTTGTACAGCCTCCAAAAAGAAGCAAACAACTCCATAAAATTTTGCTGCTGATATTTATTTTCAGAAAGAATTGTAACGAGCGTCAAGGTTGCTGGAAAGAATCCAAAAACGCCTAGACCTAGTAAAAGAAAAATGATCCAATAGATGTTCAGCAACATCCATTGTAGCCCTTGCATCATATATTTATTGAATGTTACCCATCTATTCATCACTAGCTTCCTCTCAAGTTTTATTACTCAACCATTGATACTTCTGCGCGATACAAGAAAACATTATATGGTCCCCATTCAGACATCACAAAATAAATATCTTCATCATTCATTGACCATGGATGCATAAAACTACCATAGAGTTGTGGATAATCTTGACCGGTTGTAACAACCACTTCATCTGTCCAATTATCCGTTAAATCTGTTGATGTCCTTAATACAACAGAATATTTATCTTCATTTAAATACATCATCATATAACGATTGTAGTGGGCATTATATAAAACCGACACTTCACTAACGGGTGCATCTACAACCGCAACGGCTTCGGCTTCATCTTTTACCCATTCCGTTCCATTCCAGTACTCATAGCTCTCAAACTTCAACATTTCATCTTCAACAACACGACCTAAATACAAGCTACCAAAACGTCCTGAAGGCGTTCCGTACATATAAACATAACCATCTTCTTTTAAAAATGATACTTGTGCAAAATGACTGTCACCACCCCATTGAACATCAGATGGTTGCCAAGTCTCACCTTCATCTTCTGAATAAACAATCGCAGAAAAATTGGTATCCCATTGACCTGGATCGCCCCATTTTTTAACTTGCATATAGTGAATGAAATGTTGGTTACCGACTGTCACACCCGATGTTGGAATAGCGGTAAAATCACCATAACCATGCGTTTCTTTTGCCGAATAAATAATTTCTTTGGCATAGTTATCCTTTTCTGGATCCATAATCATGCTATCGATTTCTATTCCTTTCGTTAAATCACGATTTCTAGAAATACCTAGTACATTACTTCTCCAACCCCTTCTAGCACCACCGCCTCCAAAGCCACCCCAGCCGGCATCATAGGTATCACCAAAAGCAATCATTATTTTGGGGTCGTTGGGATCAGTTGTGGCATCCCACATAACACCTAAGTCAGTCGCATCTACATTATATTTTCCCGGCGTATC
This sequence comes from Fundicoccus sp. Sow4_H7, assembly GCF_052115865.1. NCBI lineage: Bacteria > Bacillati > Bacillota > Bacilli > Lactobacillales > Aerococcaceae > Fundicoccus > Fundicoccus sp. Sow4_H7. Next base: position 135,764 of record NZ_JBQKME010000007.1, read on the forward strand.
ATTCACATTAGGAATATCTAAATCTTCAATATTAGCCCCTGTTACTTGGGCAACTTTTTGAACTTTATTTATCATCATTTCAGCCCCAGCTGCTTGAGCAGTAATCGGAAATAATACACAAGAAACAATTAAAAACGTTAAACTATAGAACATTAATTTCTTCATCATTGTTCTCCATTCTCAATGGCTTTTGTACATCTAACCATTCAGCCAACGATGCAGATGCCGAACCATTCCCCCAATCGAAAATGGTAAACTCACCTGCAACATCAATATTTTCACCATGGTGAGCATTCTCCATTTCAAAACCAAAGTCTTTCTCGTCAAAAAATGGAAATGTTTGTTCATACAAGTTTTTCACTTCTATGTTTTCTGGACAATACATCATATAGAAAGAAGCTTTCAATGCCCAACTTCCACGATAAAAGTATTCATCATCATTAGTCGCATAGAAATAATGCAAATAAGTTAAAGCGATCAAACTTTGGCGCGCATCATTCCATTCATCATCTGTATTCATGACCGCAAATCCTCCTTGGACAGGAACATTTACATAAGGCGGATTCCAAACCGCTTGGTAGAGTGATAACTCACCTAAAATCTGTTTGCCAATTTCTAAATAAGAGTCTTCATTAGTTATCTGATAAACAGCAAGTAGTGCTTCTGCTGTCCAATAAATAGAAAAACTACACTGATGATATAAACCACTGCGGGGATCTACTTTGCCGTATTGTTTGCCTTCCCATTCACGTGAACAAGACCAGTAGGTTTCAAAATCTTCCCAACGACCATAAGGAATAACTTCTTTAATTACAAAATCCATTGCCCGTTTGCTGGCATGGCGGTACCTTTCATCTTTTGTTATTTGATATAACTTAGCTAATAACCAAGCATGCATGGATGTCTCTGGACTATCCAACAAGAAGGGCGAAATTGCTCCTGTATCCATTTCAACCCAAGCAGGGAAATTTCCATCTTCTTCCTGCAGACTTAAAAGCCTATCAACATATGACTCAACATAATTCAATAAAGCCTTATCTGCGTCTATATCTTCATACCACTTCAACATCCACAATGCTGTCCAAGACATATCGAGCAAATGACCATAATTTTCATGTCCAACTGGTCTTCGATTAGAATGACCCCAAACTCCCGCATTCCAATCACCGTTTTCTTCAGCTGTATACACGGAAGGGAAAAGGCCATTCGTTTGAGGTGCACTCAATGCAAACTGCTTTGCCAATTCACTTTTGTGAATTAAATCCTCATCCTGCCAGTGCTCACCCCAACGACGATAGCCATAAGCTGAACGTAAACTACTAAACCAAGCCTGATTCCAAATACTCTTAGCTTCCCGCCAATCATTTTCAAAACCTAACCCAGGCTTTTGCTTCGCCCTTACAATAAATACCGGTGCCCCAACCCTATTGCTATCTAATTCAAACTCCTGCCAAACTATATCTTTCCAATGCACAAATGCCCATTCATAGGTATAGGTCGCATATTTTTCAAGGTATTTATTAGGAGGGCTTGATTGTTCAGAAGGATCGAACTCCATTCTTTTGCGACCGAAATAGTTCCACATAAAGGAACTAACCGGCTCTAAAGGACGAATATCTTCAATTTTAAGCCACTCGACGAGGTAAAACTTAAATAGCGATTGCCCTTCTTTAATGTCAAAAGGTTGCTGGTTCAAACTATGGTAAACATGGTGTGTCTTATTATAGTGACCAAGTCCATAAATCATATGATTATCTGGCTTGACGTAATCCATATATTGTGGGACTCGGCGCTGTTCTTCAATATAATCAATATCAGGAATCAACGCGAATAATTTATTCGATTGTCTTAATACAATGGCTGGCGATTGGAAAAACAAATCACCAACCACCATCGATTCGAATGGCGCTAGATGCGGCTTCCAAATACATTCAATCGAAGTATTTGCTAAAGGCATGACCAATTCAACTTTATCAATCGACTGTGTGGGACTTTGCCAAATAGCTTCTACTGATATAATATTCGAAATGCCTTCCGTTTTTTCTACATCTCTAAGTTCAAACTGAATATTATTTTGAACAGTATCATACTGCAACCACTCGTTCAGCCAATTAATTTGTTTTTGCATATTAGTTAATTCTCCAATCTAATATTAATAGCCAAAGTAGTCGTCCATTTCATTTGGATTATGACCTAAAATATCAGGTAACGGAAGACGTTCATCAACTGGTAAAATGATTGGGAAATCTTTATGGGGTTCTGTTTGATACCAATAAGCAGTACTTGAATAATCATCAGAACGGTGATTATTATGCCCATGCTCAATCGTTACTTTAATGGATTCATCAAACATAATTGGATCTTCAATATGATAGCGGTAAGTCGAGATTTTTCCTTGCCAATTGGGATCGCCACCTAAAATAATGCCATGATATGGTGCGTGCTGCTCTTCTTGCGGACACCAAGCTGTATTGAAATAGTCTTCCATCCCCGTACCATGTAAAGAAGGAGGCCAAGATTCACCATCAATGAAGATCATGTCATCCCCTTCACCATACCAATTCCAATCATGGGTAAAGTGTAAGTTGTGAATATTCATATTGCATCCAACATAATGCCCTTTTCCTTCAGCTTCTAAAATGACATAGTTGTTTTCACCTGTTGTATTTTTCCCACCAAATGAATAATAAGCACTTGAAACAGTATTTGGATCGATTCCTTTCGTTAATTGACGATGCCATTGCGCATGAAAGCGTAAAGGACTATCAATTTCATGATCATACTCTTCATAGTCAATATAGAAGTAAAACTTAATACCAGTATCGGCATTGCTTTCGATTTCTATCCGAGCCCCATCACTAAATGGCATCGGGAAAAAACAGTTTAATGATTGGCCATTTTCTGGACTCATCTGAAGAGGGGCAGAAACATAATTTTTCGTTATGCCATGGCCTAATCCAAAGAAGTCACCAATCGGAGCTTGCACACTCGGTGATTCTTCTCCATCCCAATACATTCTTAAAACAACTTTACGATGCAAATATTCTTCGCTTACAGCCTCTAAAGGTGCCATCGTCATCCAAATATGCGTGATCGTACCTGTTCCTGCAATTTTAGCGATATCGACAACATCCCCTGGATAAATTTTAAAATAATCACGGTTGCCACCTGTTGTATCATAACTTGAATAACGTTTACGTTTTGCATTGCGTACGCGATATAAATCGCGCATTGAACTACCTAAATTTTCCATTTTTAAACCTCACTTTTAGTCGTAAATTATTTATTTTATTTAATTCCTGAAAGCTTAATCCCATGAATTAAATATCTCTGGAAGAACATAAACAAGATGATCGCTGGCATAGCTGCTAAAGTTGTCCCAGCCATAATCATTCCCCATTGGGAACCTTGAGCCGATCTTTGAGATTAAGAATTAGGAAAAAAATTAAATACATTTACTCTCACTACAATTATCTCTGTATATAATGAGATGCCTGAACAAGTTCAGACATCAAGTTAAAACGAATTATTGTCTAGGTTTTGCATCAATATAACTTTCAATCTGAATATATTCATTAGTATTTGTTTCAAATAATCTTCTACTTCTTTTTCTCTTATCGATACTTCACCTGCATTATGTATACGATTACATATTATAAATTCAAGAACATTCTTTTTGTATAAATTTCTCAACTTCTTCTAAATTTGGAATCGATGGTATGGCACCTTTTTTTGTAATCGTTAAAGCACCAACAGCATTTGCAAATTTTACGGCTTGAATTAAATCATAGCCATTCGAAATAGCATAAGCGAATGCCCCATTAAACGCATCACCAGCCGCAACTGTATCAATAGGTTTTACATTGTAACCTTCAACTATTTCCACCATTTCACGATTGACAATTAATGCCCCTTTATCACCTAAAGTGACAATAACATTTTCGGTTCCTTTATCTAACAAACTTTGTGCGGCATCAACAACATCTTCCATTGTTTTTAGTGGACGACCACTTAACAGTTCTAATTCACTTTCATTAGGAGTTAAATAAGTAATTTTTGCTAATAATTCATTGGATAAATTAACTGCAGGAGCTGGGTTTAATAAGACAGGTATTTGTTTTTTATAAACCGCATCAATGGCTTCTTCCGTTAACTTAAATTCCATTTCTAATTGGAACATCGCCAAGGTCACAGATTCTAATTGATTTAAAAGTTCTGATAAATCTTGCGAATCATAACTTAAATTAGCTCCAAGAACAACAATAATGCGATTGTCACCATTAGATTCTAAGGTTACAAAGCCTACACCGGTTGATGCTTGTGTATCTTTGACAATATTACTAGCATTAATGCCTTCTTTATCTAAAAGATTAATAAATACCTCACCATAATGATCTGGTCCCACTTTCCCTGCCATCATGACATCTAAGCCTAATCGAGCAGCTGCTACCGCTTGATTAGCTCCTTTTCCACCAGGAAAAATCTCGAACTTTTCACCAACGATTGTCTCGCCATTTTTAGGCGCTCTTCTTGTTGAAACAACATGATCCATCATGAAACTACCTAAAACTAAAACAGTCATTTTTTATCACCTTCTAACTGACTAAGCTGCTTACCTAAACTTCCTCCCGGATGATACAAGTGAAAGTTTTCTGGCTTAAATTCTTTCATCATACTCAAGGTAACAGCTAATGCATCACCGATGACTAAAACAGTAGTAGAACTGGTTGTCGGTGCTAATTGAAGATGATCGGCTTCTTGTGTATATGTATAAGCAAGTGAAATATCAACATTTTTGGCTAAAGTAGATTGATTATTGGATGTAATGGAAATTGTCTTTGCACCAATTTGTTTGACTGTAGGTAACAAACCAAGGACTTCTGTCGTTTCGCCACTATTTGAAATCAGGATCACAACGTCTTCTGCAGTAACCATACCCAAGTCTCCATGTAAACCTTCCGTACTATGCATAAAGAAAGAAGGTGTTCCAGTACTTGCAAATGTTGCTGCCATTTTTTCGCCAATATGCCCCGATTTCCCCACACCAGTCACAATTACTTTCCCCTGACAAGCACCCAATAACTTAATGGCTTCTTCAAAGGACTCATCAATAACTTTAGTTAAGCTATTTAATGACTGACTTTCATTTTCTATCACTTGTTTAAGTGTATCTTGTATGTTTAGTTCCATATACAAAATCCCTTTCAACTTACCAGTTATATTTATTTTCGTATATAATATTTTGTTTCTCTGTTACTTTTTCTTCCTCCATCCTTTCTAAAATTATTTCGCCAGATAATTTTCCGATTTGATACGGTGATTGAATCACTGAAAAAATCTTCAGTCCAGGTAAATACTTCTGAAACTCAATTTCACCATAAGACCCAATAATCAGATCATAGATGGATTGCTTGAGCAACTCATTCACAGCACCAACGGTCATAGCGTTATTTAATGATATAATCGCATTAGGGAGATATTTACTTTCATTAAAATAATGAATGGCTTCTTTTCCTGATGTTTCTGAATAATCTCCCTCGTAAATCAAATCGTCATCGATTTTTTTGTTGTAGTGTTTCATACAATCTACAAAACCTCTAAATCGTTCTTGAGCAATAAAAACATTCGGTAAACCTGTGAGAACGCCAATATGTTCCACGCCTGTTTGTATAATCTTCTCAGTTAAATCGTAAGCACTTTGATAGTTATCTTCTGTTATTTTATCAATTGGTAGATCAAGTTCTAAATCCCTATCGACTAACAAAATAGGTATATCGCCAGCTGAAATGGTTTTTAACACTTCTTCATGGCTGCCTGATAATGCTAAAATCAAACCATCTACTCTTTTTTCAGTAAACATCCGGAGTAAAGCAGCTTCTTTTTCACTATTGTCTTCACCACTGGTTATTAGCATATTGTAGTCTGTATCTTTTAAGGCATCCTCAATTCCTTTGGTTATCTTCATAAAAAACGGGTTAGCAATATCTTGGATGATGACACCAATCGTATTCGTTTTTTGAACTTTTAAACTCCGAGCAATCGTATTGGGAATATAATTAAGCTCTTCTACAGCTTCCATTACCTTCGTTTTAAGTTCCTCGCTAATATAGCCTGTTTGATTTAAGACTCTTGAAACAGAAGCCGTTGATACCCCTGCTTTATTCGCAATGTCTTTAATTGTTGGATTTTGCATATCATTGATCTCTTTCAGTATATTTTGTTTCTGTAATCGATTACATAGGTTTTCAAAAAAAATAACTTCCTTGGATTTGATTATAAACTAGGTTATCAATAAATGCAAGCCCTTTCATATATAAAAATAAATATCTTCTAATAATTTTGAATGAGTCTTGTATTTGGCGGAAATAGGCATGCGTTTGGTAAACGGGTGATAGGCAAATTAAAAAGCTTTAACGCGTTTAGCAATCGAATGATTAATATTTGTCACAAATTTAAATAGGCCATTATTCAACAAGTTGCAGTTGAATAATGGTCTACTTATTTTTGCTTAGCACCCATGCATGTAGAATAAAGTGCGAATTATTTTTCTGATATTTATTTTAAGTTTTTGACTCCAAATCATGTACAAACAAACCACTTAATAATTTGGGTTCAAACCAAGTGGATTTTGGTGGCATCACTTCTCCCAAATCAGCTACATTTAACAAATCTTCTTTGTTGGTTGAATATAAGGCGACTGCTAAAGTAGCTACCCCTTTATCAACAGCTTCCTCAAGTACATCTAATCCTCTAATGCCTCCGACAAAATCAATGCGATGATCTTGCCGAGGATCTTCAATGCCAAATACTTTCGCAAATATATATTTTTGTGCAATGGAAGCATCTAATGCATCAACAATATCAGTAGATACACGATCAGCTTTTAAGCGTAAATGATACCATTGTTTATCAAAATAAAGTGCGATGACTCCTTGTTCAAACGGTTTACGGTCCTCCAACTTAACTTTTTCTATTTCAAAGTCTGCTTCTAGCAACATTAAAAAATTAGCTGGTAATTCAGCTTTAACGATACGGTTGTAATCAAAAATACGAAGTTGTTGAATTGGAAATGCTACCGCTAGAAAGTAATGATCACTCTTTGATATTTGATTACTTTCTTGTCGCATCATACTGACTTTTGCAGCACTTTCAGTACGATGATGACCATCAGCGATATAAAGACTCGGAACATGATTCTCAAATAAACTTTGTATTTCAATTTGGACTTCATTATTATCAATAATCCACACTTTATGATGGGTATCATGGAAACTTTCAAAATCATAGATAGGTGGATGTGATACTTTCCAATTATTAATAATAATATCAATCATATCTAAGCCACGATAGGTAAGAAATACCGGACTAGTATTGGCATCACAAGCATCCATATGTCGGATACGATCGATTTCTTTTTCATAGCGTGTGAATTCATGTTTTTTAATATCTTTATTCAAATAATCCTCAACACTAGCGGTCCCTACTAGCCCTGTTTGACTTTGTCCTAAGAAATTTAATTCATATATATAGAACATGGCTTTTTCTTCTTTTTGCAACCAATTTTTTTTCAGAAAAATCGTTAAATTCTCAGCTGCCTTTGCATAGACTTCATCTGCATATGGATTACTAAGCTCGGGCAAGTCTACTTCACTTCGGTCAATATGTAAGTATGAATATGGATTATTTTCAACTAAATTTATGGCTTCTTGACGGTTGATAACATCATAAGGCAAGCTCACAACAGCTTCTACAATTTCAGGATTCGGACGGATGGCTTTAAAAGTTTTAAATTTTACCATTCTTAGTCTCCTTTTAATTATTTTCTTTGAATTAACCGCGCACTAAGTATATTTTCATTCGCAAAAATCTTTTCCTTCATTGCTTCTACAATTTCAGGATTTTCTTCATCAAAATCAATTAGGGTATAGGCATAAGCTCCTCGTGATTTATTGGTTAAATGAGCGATATTTATTTGATGGTCACCTAACTCAGTTACTAGTAGTGTGATCATATTAGGGATGTTCCGATTGACTATGGCTAGGCGGTAGTCGGTTTCAATATCTATTTGCACATTTGGAAAATTCACTGAATTTCTAATATTCCCTGTTAAAATAAAATCAGATAGTTGATGCGCAGCCATTTGTGCTGAGACTTTCTCAGCTTCATTAGTTGATGCGCCTAAATGTGGAAAAAGGAGACAATCACTTCTACCCATTATACTTGCTTCAGGAAAATCAGTTAAATAATACTGCAAAATTTGATTATCAAGAGCCTCTATTACGGCATCCAAATCCACCAACTCTGAACGAGAAAAGTTCAATAAAATGGCTGTTTTTTTCATTGAATTAATAGCTGCTTTGTTAATAAAATGATGATTTTCCTTTGTATAAGGAACATGGATGGTGACAAAATCAGCTTTTTCATAAAGAGTATTAATATTATCCACACGTTTAATTTGAGAATCTAAACGATAAGCTGCTTCCTCTTTTATGTAAGGATCATATCCATAAACCTCCATCCCTAATTTAATCGCCGTATTGGCTACCATATGGCCAATCGAACCTAAACCAATAACTCCTATCGTTTTATCTTTAATTTCACTACCTTTAAACTGCTTTTTTCCTGCTTCAACTTGACTAGAAATATCTTCCCCCATTAAGCCATTTAACCAACTCATAGCCGGAAGCATATTTCGAATGGCTACTATAAGGGATGTAAATACCAATTCACTAACAGCATTAGCATTAGCCCCTGGAGTATTAAAAACAACAATCCCCTTTTCAATTGCTTTTTCTACGGGAATATTATTAATCCCCGCTCCTGCCCTTGCAATAGCCAGTAGATTTTGATTAAAAGGCAATTGGTTAATATTTTCACTCCGCAAAATAATTCCTTCCGGATTATTTGTTTGATTCAGTGAAAAACCTTTTTGCATTAAAATATCCAGGCCTTCATCAGCTATTTTATTATAGACACGAATATCCATTAAACTTATCCCCTTTTTTCTTCTTCAAATGCTTGCATCACTTTAATTAAGGCTCCAACACCATCGATTGGCATAGCATTGTATATAGACGCTCGCATCCCACCTACTTGACGGTGACCTTTTATATTAACGATATTGTAAGCTTGGCAATATTGTATAAATTCATTATCTAAATCTGTATTTGCTGTTTTAAATGGAATATTCATAATTGATCGGTCACTCTTTGTCACCACAATCGGTGAAAATATCTCAGATTGATCCAGATAATCATATAATAATTGAGCTTTTTTGCGGTTAACGACAGCTATTTCTTCAATACCACCTTGTGCCTCTATCCAATCAAGAATAAGCTTTAAACAATAAATAGCAAAAGTAGGAGGTGTATGGTAAACAGAATTATTTTCATAATGCGACCGATAGCTTAGTATGTTGGGAATATTAACTTTCGTTTGAATTAAATCTTTACGTATAATCACCAATGTTAAACCTGCGATTCCCAAATTCTTTTGGGCTCCTGCATAAATCAGGTCAAACTTTGATACATCTAAAGGCTCGGATAAAATATTTGAACTCATATCTGCAACTAATGGAATATCTGCAATTTCTGGGAAATGCGAAAAACAAGTCCCTTCTAAAGTATTATTTGAAGTAATATGAAGATAGTCATATGCCGAAAGATTATTCGACCATGAAGGAATATAGGTAAAGTTTTTATCTTCGCTGCTAGCGATAATATCAACTTGCATCCCTATTTTTTGAGCTTCTTCCATTGCTTTCTTGGACCAATTTCCTGTATGGATAAAGCCTACCTTCCCATTTTTCTGAAGGTTCATTGGGACCATTACAAATTGTAGACTTGCACCACCTTGTAGAAAAAGGACAGCATAATCTTCAGGAATACCCATGATATTTATTAATTTTTCTTGTGTCTCTTCCATTAAATTAAGAAATATATCGGATCGATGACTCATTTCGACAATCGACATCTTTTGTCCCTGATAAGACAAAAACTCTGCCTGAATCTTTTCTAACACTTCTAAAGGAATTTGTGCGGGTCCGGCTGAAAAATTCCAAAGCTCTCTCATAATAAATGCCTCCATAATAAAATATCCATCGCCATTGACAGAGTGCGATAATAAGGTTTCATGTCCTTACGCACTGAGTATAACATAAGTAGAGAGGGAAAACTTCAATATTATGAAAATTTAGTTAGATTTTTGTTGTAAAATTAAAAATTCTATCATATTAATATATAAAGATGATAGAGATAGCTTTTAATATTAACCTTTTGAGCCAGAAGATATATTCATTCCTTCGATAAAATATCCTTGGAAAGTGAAAAAGAGGACAATGACAGGAATTAAAACGATAATAGAACCAGCCATCAAATAATTCCATTGTGTAGCCACTTGGCCTTTAAAAACTTGAAGACCAATTTGTAAAGTATATAATGATGGATCATTTAAGTACAATAAAGGACCTAAAAAATCATTCCAAGCCCCATTAAAACTAAAAACAGCAATGGTCGCTAAAGCAGGTTTGGCTAGTGGAACCATAATCCGAGCCCAAATATAAATATGGGAAGCACCGTCTATTTTAGCCGCTTGTGATAATTCATCAGGAATCGATAAATAAAACTGCCTTATTAGAAAAATATTAAAAGCACTCCCAAAAAAACCCGGAACAAGTAAAGGAAGGTAGGTATTTAACCATCCTAATTTAGCAAACATCACATAGGTAGGAATTAAAGTGACAAAGCCCGGTAACATCATCGTCGCTAGTAAGAGAGAAAAGAGGATATTTTTTCCAACAAAATCGATTTTTGCAAATCCATAGGCTATAAAAGAGTTAGACAAAACATTAGCAAATACAGATACAGCTGCGACAAAAAGTGTATTTAAGGTATATCGCGTAAAATTTGCTGTATTCCAAGTATGAATATAATTTTCAAAATGCCATTCTTGCGGAATAAATGTAGGTGGAAATTGCATGATTTCTCCCATCGATTTAAATGACGTACTAATCATCCACCAAATAGGACTTAAAAGAACAACTGCTCCTAATAGTAAAATGACAAAAATCGTCATTTGACTGATTTTCCTACTCCGTTTAATACTCTTTAAATTATGTTGTTTGCCCAATTAATTGCCTCCTTCATAATGGACCCAACGAGGCGCCATTCTTAAATTAATAAGCGTTAAAATAAATACGATAATAAATAATATCCATGATAGAGCCATTGCATAGCCCATTTCAAAGGTAACAAAAGCCTTATTCCACATATGTAAATTAAAGAATAAAAGGGAATTAGCCGGTCCACCCTCACCATTATTGGACATTACATAAGCTTCTTGAAATATCTGAAAGGCACCAATCGTGCTAGTAATTAAATCAAAGAAAATTATCGGTGTAATCATAGGAATCGTAACATTAAATAATTTCCTAAAGAAACCAGCTCCATCTATTTCAGCTGCTTCATATAAAGTAGGCGAAATATTTTGTAAGGCAGCTAAATATAACAACATAGAACCGCCCGCTTTCCACAAATTCATCATATTAAAGCTGGCTTCGTCCAATTGGGATCATACAACCAAGCAGGCCCTTGTATTCCTACCCAAGATAACACAGTATTAACAAGACCAGATTGTGGACTTAATAATTGCATCCATAAAAAATAAACTCCAACACCCGATAATACAGCTGGCAAATAATAAATGGTTCTAAAAAAACGAATCCCTTTTATTTTTTGATTCATTAATAACGAAACAAAAATAGCCGCAATAATCGATAGAGGAACCGAAATAATCACATAATATACGGTATTCCCTAATGAAATCCAAAATAAGGGGTCACGTTGAAACATCCGCCTGTAATTTCCGAAACCAATAAAATCCATTTGCGATGTAATATCATAGTTAGTAAAACTTGCAAACAAAGAAAACAACAGCGGTCCTAATGTAAAAGCCAACATCCCTATAATCCAAGGTAAAATAAATACATATCCTTGTATATTTTCACGTCGCTTTAAAGATCTATTCCCTTTTTGTTTTTTTGAAGTGATGATTTGATTTTGTCTCATCAATTTAACTCCTTATATTTTATAGATAGATAAAAGTCAGGTATAAAGTGCTTAAGCACCATATCCTGACTTTACATATAAATTTACTCGATTGGCATCATTTGTTGCTCAGCCATTTGTTGAGCAGAATCTAAGGCTTCCTGAGGTGTTTTTTGTCCTAAATAAATTAAGTCAAATTCAGGATTTACAAGGTTTAATAAATCTGGTAATTCAACTGGCACAGGAGCCAGAATCGTTTGAGCTAAATTATCAACGGCAACACGGTAGACTTCGAGTCCTTTTTCTGTTAACCCTTCATTATTAAATGCATTTTGAGAGGCTTCAATATTGGCGACATTATCAAAATTATTAACTGCCCAATATTCTTGCGCTTCAACTCCCGTAAGGTATTTAATAAACTCCCAAGAAGCTTCTGGATTTTCTGCACCATATGGAATTTCAGCAACAAATCCACCTCCCCATGAAGTATGACCATAACCATCTTTAAATTCTGGTAATTCAGCTACACCAAAATTCAAATCAGGTGCATAAGCAGCAATTTGTGAATAATGAGTAGCTTCCTTCACCATCATTGCAATTTTTCCACTCATAAAAGGATCTGCTTGTTGATTACCAAATTCAGCAGTAAAAGCAGTTAAACTATCTGAACCATAGTCTTGTTCAAAATCCATTACCCAATCAAGAATTTCAACACCTTTTGGATCATTAATCGTTGGGACATTATTGTCAAAATCCCAAAAACCATGGCCAGTGGCATTCATATAATAGACATCGCCTTGAATACCATAACGTGGGATATAGCCCAATCTTTGGATACGATTGCCATCAATGATATCTAATTGTTGCGCCATCTCTTTTAATTCATCCCAAGTGGTTGGCGGTTGTTCCGGGTCAAGACCAACTTCTTCAAACATATCTTTGTTGTAATATAAAATCCGTGTATCTGTATTGAACGGAATCGCATAGTTATCCCCTTCATAAACAGTTGCTTCCCACAAATGTTCATAATACTGACCTGCAAAGTCTTCTCCTTCTTGATTAATAAACTCAGCTAAATTTGTATTTTGATTTTTTTGTGCCCGTTGACGTGTTGAATTAATATCATTAATAATAACGTCTGCAGGATCGCCAGCAGCAATCGACGCTAAATTTTTTGTCCAAATATCTCCCCAAGGAAGAAATGTATGAGTAACATGAATACTATCTTGCGAATTATTAAAATCCTCTACAATTTTTTCAATAAAATTACGACGAGGTTCTGAACCCCAGAAAGACCAGAAATCTAATTCAAAAACTTCTTCTTGAGCAGCTACTTTAAGTGGTTCAAAATTTACTCCTGAGAAAAGATGAAGTGGAGCTGTGAGTAAAACGGTAGCTGATACCGCAAATAATTTTTTAATCATTTTATTTTTCATTTTTAAATTCCTTCATTATTATTTCCAAAAAATTTTGAATCAATTGGTACAAACTTTTGCATTACATCAATGCTTCTCAGACATAACTTACATAAAACAAAAGCAGGAAAACTAGCAAAAAAACAAATAGCCAATCCAGTTTGAAATAACCATAAGCCGACCAAAAGTAAATAAGCCAAAACAAGCCCAATTGTTATTTGAGGTTGTTTAAACAACATAATTGCCGCAAGCATCAAACTATAACGACTATTTAACCGAATATTTATTCTAATAAATATCGCTATATGAGCAGTAAATATAAGAATAAATGCAATAACGACAATTGTATAAAACCAAATACTCTAAAACCAATAATTACTAATCGAGACGATTTTTAAATCCAGCCAAATAAGCAATATAACGCCAACTATTGGCAAAGAAAAATAGTAACTATCTTTTAAGTTTGATCTAAATGCCTGTAAGTATTTCTTAAAACTAATCGCTTTATTATGATTAATGCTTTCAGTCATTAAATAAATCAAGGCAAAAGAGCTTGGTATCACCGTCACTAAAGGTAAACTAAATATAATCCATAAAATGTTTAAGTAGACAAGACGACCTACCCAATTCAATAAATGGACAAATGCATTTTGAATAATACCACCTCCACTATCCTCCTCAACCAACACAATGTTGCTGTTAACATTATGTTATATTATCGAGGCAATCTAATAAAACCATATTTTTATTATTTTTTCAAATTTAATACTATAATATTTGATCAATTATTTTAAAAAAAAAAAGCCTATAACCCTTTATTTATTAAGAAAGAGATATAGACTTAAATTATTTATTTTTTATCAATTTGGCAACTTAATGATATTGCGGTAAATATTCTCCATGAGCTTCTATTAATTCATCACATAAAGAAACAATATCATCCATTGATAATTCGGAGTTAGTATGGGGATCTAAAAAGGCTGCTTGATAAATTTTACTCTTATCTAATGTAAGAGCTGCTTCAACTACTAATTCCTGAACATTAATATTCGTCCGGTTAAGAGCAGCTAATTGAGTTGGAAGATCACCAACAAAGGTTGGTTGAATGCCATTTTTATCCACCAGACATGGCACTTCAACACAAGCACCTTCCGGTAAATTTGTAATTAAACCATGATTTAGAACATTTCCAGCAATCATCGTTGGCTTTCCAGTTACGATTGCATCCATAATATAAGAAGCATATTCGTTACTTCTGCTATGGGTTAATTCTCCATTTTCAACAATATCATCACGTCTCTTTTCCCAATCAATAATTTGCTGCTCGCAACGACGTAAATATTCATCAATTGGAATACCAAATCGCTCAATTAACTCTGGATATTTATCTTTGATAAAATAAGGATGGTATTCAGCATTATGCTCACTAGACTCGGTTACATAGTAACCAAAACGATTCATTAGTTCAAAACGGACTGAATCATGATGAGGATCTTCTACTTTTTTAGCAAGTTCCTTGATCGTTGGATAAAAGTCTTCTCCATTTTTGTTAATTTCAAGCAACCAAGCCATATGATTAATCCCAGCAATTTTCCATTGGAAATCATCTAAGTTTTCTGTTTCAGCAATGCCTAGATAACCGAAAAGATCTGGTACACAAGCTTGCACACTGTGACAAAGACCAGCTGTTTTTATTTTAGTCCCCTTTAACATCCCCATTGTTAACATGGCCATTGGATTTGTGTAGTTTAATAACCATGCATTGGGACAGACTTCTTCCATTTCTTTTGCAAAGTCTAGCATAACTGGAAATGTTCTTAAGGCTCTAAAAATACCACCAATTCCAACAGTATCACCTATCGTCTGTTTTAAACCATATTTCTTTGGTATTTCAAAATCAATTACCGTACTTGGCTTGTAGCCTCCGACTTGGATAGCATTAATAACAAAGTCTGCATTTCGTAAAGCTTCTTTGCGATCAAGATATGAAATAATTTTCGCTCGATTATGATTTGAATTTTTATTAATCGTCTTTAACATCAATTCAGATTCTCTTAATCTTTTTTCGTCTATATCATATAATGCCATTTCTGCATCACTTAAACTTGGTGTTAACATCGTATCTCCAAGAATATTTTTAACAAAAACCGTACTACCTGCTCCAATAAATGTAATCTTAACCAATTATCTTATCTCCCCTTTGTCGATGACTATTATTAACTGTTATACTACACTTCATATCCTACCGAATAATAACGTTTACATCAATAGTAATGTTCAATAAGTAAGTAAAACGCATTACTTACATAATCGTAAAAGCAAGCTATGATAATGATATCCAATCATAGACAACAAAAAAGCCTATAAATCATTTCAAAAGATAATCTATAGACTTCTCATTGTAATTCGTGATACCGGTGGTCGGGGTCGAACCGACACGCCCGCGAGGGCACAGGATTTTGAGTCCAGCGCGTCTGCCTATTCCGCCACACCGGCATAATAATGATATTTAATTTTAAGAAACTAAAAGGAAAGGCGGTGATCGGATTTGAACCGACGAATGAGGGTTTTGCAGACCCGTGCCTTACCACTTGGCTACACCGCCATTTAAATGGCTATAAATAGCAAAAAAAACTGGGGTAGCTGGATTCGAACCAACGAATGACGGAGTCAAAGTCCGTTGCCTTACCGCTTGGCTATACCCCAATGTTAAAAAATAATAACAAGGGCGACTGATGGGAATCGAACCCACGAGTGTCGGATCCACAAACCGATGCGTTAACCACTTCGCCACAATCGCCATTATATGTGATATACAGGGGCAGTAGGAATCGAACCCACACCGAAGGTTTTGGAGACCTTTGTTCTACCGTTAAACTATGCCCCTAAGAAGGAGAACAATGTAAATTCCCTACTAATAACATAAAAATAATGGAGGGGGGCAGATTCGAACTGCCGAACCCGAAGGAGCGGATTTACAGTCCGCCGCGTTTAGCCACTTCGCTACCCCTCCAATGGCTTGGGACGGAATCGAACCGCCGACACCTTGAGCTTCAATCAAGTGCTCTACCAACTGAGCTACCAAGCCAATATATAAAATATACGGTCCCGACGGGATTTGAACCCGCGATCTCCTGCGTGACAGGCAGGCATGTTAACCCCTACACCACGGAACCATAATTTCAATGGAGGTTAACGGGATCGAACCGCTGACCCTCTGCTTGTAAGGCAGATGCTCTCCCAGCTGAGCTAAACCTCCAGGGATTTTTAAATTTTCAAATGATCCGTACGGGATTCGAACCCGTGTTACCGCCGTGAAAGGGCGGTGTCTTAACCACTTGACCAACGGACCTTCATATAAATAATAGATAATAAACGGAGAGTAAGGGATTCGAACCCTTGAGACGGGTTACCGCCTACACGATTTCCAATCGTGCTCCTTCGGCCAGCTCGGACAACTCTCCATGCTAACCTATTAAATCACTCCGCAAGTAGGGCTCGAACCTACGACATCATGATTAACAGTCATGCGCTCTGCCAGCTGAGCTATTGCGGAATAACATGAAACACACGGCGTGGCAATGACCTACTCTCACAGGACCAAAGGTCCAACTACCATCGGCGCTAAGAAGCTTAACGGCTGTGTTCGGAATGGGAACAGGTGTGTCCTTCTTGCTA